>PUOW01000193.1 GCA_003552185.1 Spirochaetaceae bacterium | reverse complement strand
GCGTCGAAGTCTTCGAGATAGCTACGGCCGTACTGCCGGCGATAGGCCTCGAAGAAGTAGCGCTCGTCGTACGAAACCCCGCTCTCGCGCAGACGCCGTAGGTACAGCATGCCGCATTCGGGGCAGCGATGGTAGCTGCGTCCCGGCGTCCTCGCGACCGAGGGCGCGGCGCGCGTACCGCACACCGGGCACGCTACGACCTGCCCGCGATCTAACGTTTGGAGGACCGCGTGGAGCTCGTGCGGCGCCTCGGGCAAGGCGGTGCGCGTTGCCTGGAGCACCGAGCTCACCTCCCGGAACGCCGAACGCAACCCGCCGAGGAGCCGAGGCAGGCTCGGCCGAACCCCGAGTTGTCGGAACCCGGCGCGGCGGCCGAGGCGCTGATGGTAGCGGCTCGGGTTCACGAGCAGCACCGCGCACCCGGCGCCGGCGGCTTCAAACGCGGTGAGTCCAAACGAGGTAAGAACAAGGTCGAAGCGCGACAGCTCATCGCGCAGCAACCCCGAAGGGTCGAAACGCTGTAGATCGGCCGGAAGTTCCCGGCCGAACAGAGGCCCGCGCGTTGCCCATACACTCGGAACGCCGAGCGTTCGACAGGCCTCGGCGCAGCGCTCAGTGAGCCGCGCTCGGTCTTCACCACCGAAACTCAACAACACACGCTCGAAGCGCTCCGGCGCGCGCGCGCGCGAACAACTCGGATAGCGAAGCAAGCCGCGGTCGCTCACATTCGGCGCGCACACGCGGTCGACACGCGGAAGCGTATCGATGAGGTAATCGCAGTACGGCCGCGCGGTGCCTCCAAGGTCGAGCCCAACGATCACGCCCGCCGACTCGGCACAGCCCAATGATCGAAACTCAGAGAACGAGAGTTCGCGGCAGTCGAGCACCACGAGCCCGGCGGCGCGCACCGCTTCGGCCCCGGCCGCCGACGCGCTCGACAGCACCCGCGGCGGCCGCGACGGTGTGTGCAGGCCACAAAGCTCCGCGCAGCGCGCGACCGCGTCGCGAGCCTCGGAGATATCGACGCCGGAGCGGAACAGCATCGTTACCTCGCCCGCAGGGCCCACCGCGGGCTCGGGGCCGTCCGCGGGCTCAGCGCCGTCCGCGGGCCGGAGGCCGGCCGCGAGCTGAGGGACATCCGCGGGCTCGCCGCCGTCCGCGGGCCGGAGGCCGGCCGCGAGCTCGAGCAGCCGCAGGAGGTGCCCGGTCCCGCCGCCCGCGCGGAACTCCGGGACCAACACAACCGGTGCGTTCACGCCTTGCGACATCCTGCTGCGCTGCCGCTCGTGTGATCGAGCAGCTCGGCGAGAAGCGTCGTCACCTCGATCGGGCGGCCTCGGTAGAGCCGACGATAGAGCTCCACGAGGCGCTCATAGTCTTGGTAGGTGTCGAGCGTTACGCGCGCTTCCGGCATGCGATAGCGCCGACCGAGCTCGGGTCGGAACACGCGAAACTGCTCGGGTCTATGGTAGATAAAGGGCGCGACATGCTCGCGGTCGTAGCGCTCCACCGCTTCGCGGTCGGCCCGGAGCAGCGCCTCGGCGTCGAGCACCTCCACGCAGGTTCCGAGCGGAGGGCCGAGCAGGCCGGTGTACTCGGCGCCGCGGTTCAGGTGTGCTCGCAGGCTGATGGCGGCGAGCTCGGTCGAGACCGCCGGGTTGTCGCCGGTAGCTCGCACAACCGTGCTCAATCGGTAGCGACGCACCGCCCCCGCAAACCGCGCAAGCACGTCCTCCGGATCGCCCGCGAACACCTCGAACCCGCAAGCCGCCGCAACCGGCTCGAGCTGAGCCGCGCTCTCGTGGTCGGTTGCGAGCACGTAGCGGTCGGCGGCAAGGTCGCGAAGCGCCGACATCGCGTGCTCGATCACCGGCCGGCCGGCGAGCGGCAACAACGCCTTGTTCGGCAGTCGCGACGAGGAGAGCCTCGCCTGCAGTACCACTCCAATCATGGCGTCATATCCCATAACTCGGTGACGCGGCGCGCGTCCTGGCGAAAGGAGTACCTATTGCGCTCCACCCAGACCTGCGCCTCGCGAAACAGGCGCCAGGCGCGCATCGGACCGGCTTGCGCCCGCACGATAAGCATGAACAGTTTCGAGAGCGGAAGGCGGCCGGTATCGCCGGTAAAACGCACCGCGAGCGTCTTGAGATAGAAGCGCAGATAGCTTTCGTCCGGAGTGGTGTCCTCGGGCGGCGGAGTCTGAGAACAGCGCAGTCGCAACTGCGGTTCAAGCACGATCCGGTAGCCCCACATATGCGCCCGGAATCCGAACTCGAGTTTCTGCCAATGCGGCGAGCGAATCGCAGGGTCGTAGCCGCCGATTCGGTGATACTGCTCACGATGGTACAGCCCAACGTAGTCGTACGCGATAATGCTCGGCACCCGGTCGTTCGGCGGCGGCAGCGGCAATACCTGAAGGCGCTGCTGGTGAAAGGCGGGCGCCACAACGCTCGGCAGCACTTGGTTGCGGTCGCCGCGCAAGAGCGGCACCGCGCACAACGGCGCTTCGCCGGTGTACACCCCCTTCGGCAGCCCCGATATCTCGTAGTCGTTCCAGATCACCAACACCAGCGAGCCGATCGCTTCGCCGACGCCGAGATTCACCTGCTCTCCGATACTGATACTGTGTTCCAGCAGCAGAAAACGCACCTGCGGGAAACGCGCCACCAGGTGCTCAACATCGTACGCGGTAGTGCCGATCTCGATCGAGAGGATCTCGGCCGGCTCCCAGGTCGAGAGCCGCGCGAACGCGGCCTCGCGGTCGAACTTTCCGCCGCGGTTGAGCACCACTACCGAGAACGAAGGCCGGCTCGGCATTGCGCGGTCGCTCTTCGGCCCCCCGACGACGGTATACGGGTGCCGGCAGTGCTCAGAAGTTGAAGGTGTAGTACTCATCACAGCTCCGACAGATCGACGGATAGTCCTCGGATAGATGCGCGCGATAGAACCGATCGGCGTCCGCCCAAACCGACTCTATCCCGTCCTCGAACACGTTGCCGAGACGGTGCTCGAGATCGAGGTCTTGCTTGCAGACCGGAACACTCCCGTCGAGAAGAATCACAAGGTCGCGCTTGAGGTGCCAACAGGGATAGCGCTTGATCGGCGAGAGATCCACAACCTTGCGCGGAGTCAGGCGGCCGGCACAGTCGTC
Source organism: Spirochaetaceae bacterium (assembly GCA_003552185.1). Lineage (GTDB taxonomy): Bacteria > Spirochaetota > Spirochaetia > DSM-27196 > SLAA01 > B1Sed10-166. Next base: position 4,403 of record PUOW01000193.1, on the reverse strand, counting down.
GTATTTCTGAATAATGACGTTCTCGGTGCGCGTCTTCCAGGAGCGGTAGTAGTCCTCGAGCGGCTCTTCGTTCAAATCCGTGCGCACCGCCTGGATATGACAACGCGAGCCGAAGAGCTCGAGCGCGCGCTCGGTGAAACGCTGCGCCTCGGCGAACCCCTCGCCGCGGATCGTGCGGTACAGCTCGGGTTCGTTCGCGTCGAGCTCGATCACGAGCCGAACGCTTTCGTCGGCACACTCGGCGACACGCTCAAGCATGCCGTTGGGCCACCCCACGCCGCCGGTGCGCACAATCAATGAGATCGAAGGCCGCGCGACCGCGGCCGAGACGAGCTCGTGCAGCCGAGAATGTCGACCGGCCTCGCCCCAGTGCGAGATCTCGACAACCGCATCGCCGCTAAACGACGCGAGCATATCGAGATACTCGGAAAACTTCTCGGGAGCAAGCTCGAGCTCGTCCGTCCCGCCGGCCTCGTTAGAACGGTCTTGAACCTCAACCGGCCCGAGCCGCGGGTCGGAAACCAACCGGAACGGATCATACAGCACGGGCTGCACCACCTCGCGCACCACCTGCACCGATGAGTACGCCGGAACGGTACGGAGCAGCTCGGCGCGCTCCTGCACGAGACGCAGGAGCGACTGCTCGTCACGCGCACCGGCGCCGTACAGCGCGCGGCAAAGGAGATAGTTTCTCCTGCAGTCGCAGCGCAGGTGCAGTCGAAGCCCGCGGTAATCCTGGTTCGCGAGCTCGGTCTCGACCTCGAACGCGTTGATGTCGCGCCGCAGCACCGTGAACAGAAGCTCCCAGTCTGCGGGATCGTCCTCGGGCTTAACAAGCGTCAAGAGGCGCTCCGGCATGTCGTGGTTGAGAATCGTCGGCGCCACGGCATCAGGGAAGCCGTCGGCGAAGGTGTACTCCGCAAAGTAGCGCCGGTGGTTCTCGAGCATCCGCCGCGAAATGCCGAGGTCGAGAAACGGTGCGTCTATGAAGTAGTGCAGCAGCAGCGTGTCTTCGTCGCCGTACTCACGGCCCACACGCGTGAGCTCGCCCAGCAGTTCCTGCGCCGTCCAGGCCTCGCGCGCAACCGCTTCCCAGGTTTCCGGGAGCTCAGCGGGCGCGCCCTGCGCAACAAACACGAGCACGCGCTCGAGACCGGGGAGCGCTTCGGTATACTGTTTTACGCGATCCACCGCCGAGACTCCGTCGGCAAGCGCCAACTCGGCGTACGGCGAGACCGATACGGCATTGATACAAGCAATGGTTTTCATGGTGCTGTTATCGTTATCGGCGCGGCGGACCGAGGAGTGAAACGCAACGGCCGCAACCGAGCGGATTGAGTTTATCACGACAAATCGTTACGCTGCAATTTATGGTTCCCGGGCATGCCCTAAAAGCGTACACCGTGAGCGAGCTCACCGAGCTTATCAAGCGCACGCTCGAGATGCAGGTCGGCGAGGTTGCGCTCGAGGGCGAAATCTCGAATCTAAGGACGTCCGGAGCCGGGCACATCTACTTCACCTTGAAGGACGAGAGCGCGATGATCTCGGCGGTGATGTTCCGCGGCCGTGCCGCACGACTCGCGTTCGAGCCCGAGGACGGGATGCTCGTACGGGTGCGGGGAAACATCTCGGTCTACGCCAAGCGCGGCAACTACCAAATTATTGTCGAAGGCATGGAGATTGCCGGTGAAGGCCGCATCTTGGCGCTGCTCGAGGAGCGCAAGCGTCGCTTGGCCGCCGAGGGTCTGTTTGACCCGGAGCGAAAGCGCCCGCTCCCGATGCTGCCTCAGCGCATCGCGGTAGTGACCTCGCCCACCGGAGCCGCGATTCGCGACATGCTGCAGGTGCTCGGGCGACGCAACGCCGGGCTGCATCTGGTAATTCTGCCTACCGCGGTACAAGGCGACACGGCCGCCGAGCAGATCGCGGCGCAGATTCGCCGGGCCGACCTCCACAAGCTCGGCGAGGTGGTTGTGGTAACCCGCGGCGGCGGTTCGCTCGAGGACCTTTTGCCGTTCTCGGAAGAGCCGGTAGTGCGCGCCGTGGCGGACTGCTCAGTGCCGGTCATCAGCGCGGTTGGGCACGAGGTAGACACCGCGCTGTGCGACTACGCCGCCGATTACCGAGCGCCCACTCCTTCCGCCGCGGCCGAAACCGTCACCGCGCCGCGCGAGGAGCTGTACCGCCGGGTTATGAGCCTCGGGCGCGAGATCGCGCACGGGTTTACGCGCCGACTCGAGCATGCGCGCGACTTGGTAGCCCGGTTCCATACCGAGAATCTCCAGCGTGAGTTTCGCATCCTGATTCAGCCCTATCAGTTGCGCCTCGACGACGCCAAGGAAGAGATCACGCGCGAGATGCGCGACCGGGTGCGGCACGCCGGTCATCGCCTTGAGCTTGCCCGGCGCCGGCTCGAGGCGGTTTCACCTCTCGAGATTCTGCAGCGGGGGTTTTCTGTTGTTCAGTCGGAGCGCAGCGGTGCGGTGATAACCCGCGCCGAGGATCTCGAGGCCGAAGAGCTATTCCGCGTACGCTTCGCGCAGGGGGCGGTACGAGCACGAACCGAGGAGCATCTCAGCGATGAAGAACTTTGAAGAACGCCTAAAGGAGCTCGAGGAAGTGGGCGAGCGCATCCGGGAGGGCAAGATCTCACTCGACGACGCGGTGAAGGAGTTCGAACGCGGCATTCGGCTCGCCAAGGGCCTCGAGAAAGACCTTGCTCGCATCGAGCGCAAGGTTGAAGTCTTGGTCAACGAACCCGACGAGCCCGGCGAGAAACCGGTGCTCGAGCTCTTCCCGGAGCTTTCGGAGGCCGCGGGAGCCGGGTCGGGAGCCGGGCCGGCCGCCGACGGCTCGGGAGATACCGACAACGCAACCGAGAGCTAGGCGGCGACTACCGAGCGCTGGGCAGGCCGCTCGGCAGCTCGAGCGCGTCGCCCGGGCCGATTCCGAGCGCCTCGAGCTCGCCGCGGTTGACCTCGAGCGCGTAGCGCGCGGGCTCGCTCGACGGAACCGATCGACGCGAGAACGGCTGCAGCTCGTGCAACTCGAGGATTACCCCTTCGTCATCGATGTACGCGAGCGTCAACGGGATAGCGGTGTTCGCCATCCAGAACGCGCGATAATCGGTGTCGGGAAAGATAAACAGCATTCCGTGGCGCTCCGGCAGCTCGGAGCGGTACATCAAGCCCCGCGCGCGATGATCGGGAGTTGCGGCGATCTCGACCGTGAACTCATGACCCGCAACGCGAATCTCGGTAACCGGCAGCTCGACCGCGTCGCGCGCAAACACCGCGGTGCCCGCCGGAACCGCACCCAATACTACGACCAAAACGGCAACGAGTAGGCCGATCGTGCATCTTCTCATTGGTGCCTCCCCAGCTACCACAGTCCCGGAGCTAGAACAGTTCCAGAAACTCGTCGCGCAGCTGCCTTCTCATCGAGTCCTGCAGGCCGGCGTCGCGCCGACGCTGCTCAAAAACCGGCAGGTCGAGATACTTCACGGTCAACGGGCGCTCGAGACTGATTCGCACCGCTTCGTCTTCCCAGATCATCCGCGACGGGTCTATCCGGTCGGGCTCGCCGTAGCGCGAGCGCAGCGCGGTGTAGATCGCGTAGTAATCGAGGCGCGTGCGGTTGAGGTTCAGCGTTATCGTGAAGAGACGGTCTTCGTGAAACTGAAACACCGCGTGCTCCACAAACGGCCCGCCACGGGTTTCAACGAGGTGCTGCTGCTCGCGCGGGACGAGCGACACCTCGGGATCGCCCCGATACTGAAAACTGGGGTCTTCCTGCAAGCGTTCCTTGAGTTCGTCGAGCTCGAGACCGAGCATAAGGTTGCCGAAGCCTCGCGGCAACCGATGCCCGAGCGCTGCGTCCAGCGGCGAGAGCTCATCGAGCGGCGCAATGTCCGGGGGCTCGTCGGGCAATACCTCGTCCTGGGCGTAGAGCCTCGGCAGGCTCAAGACCACAAGCGCGGCCGCGCAGACCGAGACGTACCGTACTATAGCCCTGTCTTTCATCATCGGCAAAACCCTCGACGCCGAGCTCGTAGATGCCCGACCTTCGCCGGCTCTTGAGCCGTTTCAGCGTTTGAGCGAACTCCTTTCTATCTCTATCGGCGCGTGTGCTATAGTTGCTATAGTAATGAATATGCGTTTCGCGGTCACCCTGTTTGCCTTGATAGCCGTGACCGGTATCGCTACGGTCGGCGGCGACACCGGCGACACCGGCGAGTTCACGGTTCGCGTCGAGCCCGGGCTCTCGAGCCTTTTTCTTGAACCCGAGGACACACCCCGCGCGGCGGCGCGCATCAGCGTACACGACCGTTCGTCCGATACGCGAAACCTCGATATCCGCACCGTGCCGCAGGGCGCGCAGGTCTACGTAAACCAAGATTATCT
>PUOW01000266.1 GCA_003552185.1 Spirochaetaceae bacterium | reverse complement strand
GTCGACGAGTTCAGCCGCAACCCGGTTGGAACCGGTCCGTTCAAGTTCGTTGAATGGGTGCAGGAAGAGCGCGTGGTGCTCGAAGCAAACGAGAACTACTGGCGCGAAGATTTGCCGTACCTCGACCGCGTTATCTTTCGCCCGATTCCGGAAGCGGCCACTCGTGTAGCGGCGTTGCAGACCGACGAGATCGATATCGCGAACCAGCTCAACTACGAGCAAGCGCAGCAGCTCGAGGGCGGCGCAGGCATGGAGGTGTTGAGCTATCCCCTCGACCGCGTGTTCTACGTTACCTTCAATAATCTCACCACCGGCGTAGGAGAGCCGACCGAGGATCCGCTCGTGCGCCGTGCGATGAACTACGCCGTAGATGTTGAGGCGATCATCAACGCGCTGTTCGGTGGGTACGCCGAGCCGGCGACCGGATTGATCACGCGCTTCAACCTCGGCTACGACGACAGCATTGACCCGTACCCCTACGACCCCGACCGCGCGCGCGAGCTACTCGCCGAGGCCGGCTACGAAGACGGCTTCTCGATGGGCTTCGCCGCTCCTTCCGGCGCGTACGCAAACTTCGAGGAAGTCGTGGAAGCGGTGCAGGGCTATCTTGGTGAGGTAGGCATCGAGACCGATCTCGATATCATGGAAAGCGGTCGTTTTTGGGATCTGCAGGCAGAGAAAGAGCTTCCGCCGCTGTTTGCCGACAGCTGGTCGGAACGCGGCGAGGCGCTCAACCGGCTGAACGGTGCGCTCGGGGGTTGGGACGCGCCGTACTCGGCTTGGTCTGAGCCCGAGATCGACGATCTCTTGAGCGAGATCTCTCGTACAATAGACGAAGAGGAACGCGCCGCACTCTACAGCGAGCTGCACAACTACATGTACGACAATCCGCCGTTCATCTATCTCTACATGCCCGAGACCTTCGAAGGCATCCGCAGTAGGGTACAGAACTATCGACCGCGGAGTGCGGAAGAGTATTACCTGATGGACGTATATATCGAGTAGGAGTATGCAGCGATACCTGCTATCACGCGCCGTCCAATCGGTGCTGCTGTTACTAGGTGTGATAGTGCTGGTATTCTTTCTGGTACGTCTTACCGGCGACCCCGCGCGGCTCATGGCGCCGCGCGAGGCGTCGGCTGAAGACATTGCCGAGATACGAGCACTGATGGGCTTTGACCGGCCGTTGCCGGTGCAGTTCGCGGATTTCTTCACCGGTGCGATCCGCGGCGACTTTGGAAACTCGGTGCATTACCGGGCCCCGGCGATGGGAATGGTGATAGACCGCCTGCCGGCCACGGTGGAACTCGCGCTTACCGCGCTGCTGTTTGCGGTGGTGGTAGGAGTTCCGTTGGGGGTTGTGGGAGGTTCGAACCCGGGCTCGGTCTGGGACAGTATCGCGCGCGGGCTGGGGCTCATCGGCCAGACCGTGCCGAACTTCTGGATCGCGATGATCTTTATTCTGGTGTTCTCGGTGAACCTCGGGTGGTTCCCGTCGTTTGGGCGGGGGCACTGGAACTCGATCGTTCTGCCGGCGGTCTCGCTTGGGTTGTTCCCGCTCGGGCAGATCGTGCGCCTCATGCGTTCGGCGGTGCTCGAGATTCGCGGCGAAGACTACATCCGTACCGCCTATAGCAAAGGGATAAGCGACCGTCGGATCTACGTCGCTCACGTTTTTCGCAACGCCGCGATACCGCTGGTGAGTATGCTCGGCGTGCAGTTCGGGTATCTGCTCGGCGGCTCAATCTACATCGAAACGATCTTCTCGTGGCCCGGGCTTGGACGCATGATCGCCGAGTCGGTTGCCGCGCGCGACTTTCCGCTCGTGCAGGCGGTGGCGGTGTTCACCAGCCTGGTCGTCGTCGCGATGAACCTGCTCACCGACGTCGCCTACGCGCTGATTGACCCGAGGATACGCTATGACAAGTAAACAACCCACACCCCAACCGTCCTCCGGCCCCGACCTCTCGCCGAGCGCCGACCCGTTGCTCGACGATACTCGAGGACGTTTCGCGCGCGCCGCAACCTACACCGCGAAGCTACTGTTACGCGACAAGGGCGGGATGATCGGGCTCACGTTGTTCTTGATCGTGGTGTTCTCCGCGGTCTTTGCGCCGTATATCGCGATGCACCACCCGCTTCAGCAGGATCTCACGCGCTCGCGGCAACCGCCCGCCTGGCATGACGCCGGAAGCTGGGAACACCCGCTCGGGACCGACAGCCTCGGGCGCGACATGTTCAGCCGCATCGTGTACGGAACCCGAGTTTCGCTTACGGTGGGGTTTCTGGGCGTCACGATCGCGATGAGCATCGGGCTGGTGCTCGGCTTGATCGCGGGGTTCTTCGGCGGAAGGGTGGATAACGTCATCATGGGAGGCGCAAACCTCTTCCTGGCTGTGCCGTATCTCCTTATCGTGGTGGTGGTCGCGGCGGTGGTGGGGCGCAGTCTCGTGAACGTGGTGCTGATCTTCGGCATCACCGACGCCCCGTTGTTTGTGCGTATTACGCGCGGCGAGGTGCTCCGCATTCGAAACTCCGGCTACGTGGAGTCGGCGGTCTCGATCGGCGCCGGCAAGGCGCGGATCCTGTTCGACCATATCTTGCCGAATCTGGTGGGCCCGCTCATCACGGTCGCGACCTTCGAGATGTCGGCGATGATTTTCTACGAAGCGGGGCTGGGCTTCCTGGGTCTGAGCGTACCGCCGAACATCCCGAGCTGGGGCAACATGCTTTCGGCCGGGCGGCAGTATCTTGCCTCCACGCCCTGGGTGGCGACCTATCCGGGATTTGCGATCATCTTCACCGCGCTCGGCATGAATCTCTTCGGTGACTGGTTGCGCGACGTGCTCGACCCGCGCTTGCGACGGAAAGGAAGGTAGGCCGCCTGTGAGTATTCTCGAACTGAAAGACCTCGCGGTTGAGTTCAACACCATAGAGGGCCTCGTGCACGCAGTAAACGGGGTGTCGTTCTCGCTCGACAGTAGAGAGACGCTCGGCATTGTCGGCGAGAGCGGCAGCGGGAAGAGCGTCTCGATGATGTCGCTGCTGCGTTTGATCCCGGAGCCCCCGGGGCGGATTCGCTCCGGAACGGCGTTATTCGAGAGCTCGAAGGGTCAGGTAGATCTGCTCGCGCTCTCGCGCGCAAAACGGAGCGCGGTGCGCGGACGCGATATCGGCTTTGTGTTTCAGGATCCGATGAGCTCACTCAATCCGCTGATGACGGTGGGCGATCAGATTGCGGAGTCTATGCGCGTGCATCTGAAGCTGGACGACAAGGCGGCGCGGAGGCGCACCGTGGAGCTCCTCGACCGCGTCGGTATTCCGGCCGCCGATGAGCGCTACGGCAACTATCCGCACCAGTTCTCGGGCGGGATGCGTCAGCGCGTTATGATCGCGATCGCGATCGCGTGCGGGCCGAAGCTGTTGATCGCGGACGAGCCCACCACCGCGCTCGACGTTACGGTGCAGGCGCAGATTCTCGATCTTGTGAAAAGCCTGCGCGACGAGCTCGGGCTCGCGGTGATCTGGATCTCGCACGACCTGGGCGTGGTGGCGGGGCTTGCCGACCGCGTGATAGTAATGTACGGCGGCATGGTGGCCGAGTCGGCTCCGGTCGACGCACTCTACGAAACGCCGCGTCATCCCTACACCGAGGGCCTGCTTCAAGCGCTGCCGCGTGTAGATCAAGACCGCGGAGAGGAACTGCGGAGCATCGAAGGAACGCCGCCGGATCTCTACTCGGCGCCCGCCGCGTGCCCGTTTGCGCCGCGGTGTTCGTATGCCTTCGACCGCTGTCGGCGCGAGGTGCCGCCGCGCTTCACGGTTGGCGACGGGCACGAGAGCGCCTGCTTTTTTGATCTGGAACAGAGGAGACCGCGCAGTGAGTGAGGCAACCCAAGCGAATACGCGACCGTTACTCAAGGTCGAGGGGCTGAAACAGCACTTTCCGATCACCCGCGGGGTGATCCTAAGCAGAACCGTAGGCGCGGTGAAGGCGGTCGACGGCGTGAGCTTTGAGATCGCGCGGGGCGAGACACTCGGCCTCGTCGGCGAGAGCGGCTGCGGCAAGTCCACCACCGGCCGCGCGATCCTGCAACTCTATCGCCCGACCGCAGGCTCGGTGCAGTTCAACGGAGAAGAGCTCACCGAGCTCAAAGGCGAGGATCTCGCGGCGGTGCGCCCGCGCATCCAGATGGTGTTTCAAGACTCTTACTCGTCGCTCAATCCGCGCCACTCGGTCGCGAAGATCATCGCCGAGCCGATGGTGATCAACGGCGGCTACTCGCGCCCCGAGATGAGCGCGCGGGTCTCGGAGCTGCTCGAGCTCGTGGGGCTTAACCCGCAGCACCGCTCGCGCTATCCGCACGAGTTCTCGGGAGGTCAACGACAACGCATCGGGATCGCACGCGCCCTCGCGCTGAATCCCGAGTTCGTGGTCTGCGACGAGCCGATCTCCGCGCTCGACGTCTCGATTCAGGCCCAGGTCGTGAACTTGCTGCAGCGCCTGCAGAACGAGCTCGGTCTTACGTACCTCTTCATTGCGCACGATCTCAGCATGGTGCGTCATATCTCGAATCGCGTCGCGGTGATGTATCTCGGGAAGATAATGGAGCTCGCCGACAACGCCGACCTCTTCAACGAGCCGCTCCATCCGTACACGCAGTCGCTGATCTCGGCGGTGCCGCTGCCCGACCCCAAGGCCGAGCGCGAACGCAAGCCGATCTTGCTCAAGGGCGACTTGCCGAGCCCCTCGAATCCGCCGGTGGGCTGTGTGTTTCACACGCGCTGCCCGTTGGCGCAGGCGGTATGCGCCGAGAAGGTTCCGGAGTATCGTGAGGTGCGCGACCGACACTGGGCCGCTTGTCACTTCGTAGAGTAGCGACACCGGCGGCGTTGCGCCGTCGGCCGACCGGTTGCGTGTTCAAGCGCGTTCTGCGTGTTCAGCTCCAGCTGCGTTCCGGAAAGCGCACCACCATGTGAACCTGCGCGGGCTCATCGGATGCGTTGGTGATGGTGTGGTGGATATCGCAGTTGTAGATGATGAAATCGCCGGGGTGTAGGTGCGCCTCGCGCCCGCCCACCGCCACGGTGATGTTCCCGGAAAGCACCGTAAGATACTCCTCGGTGCCGGGGGCGTGCGGCTCGGAGTCCAACACCGAGTTGGGGTCGAACTGCAGCATATAGATCTCAAGCGCCCCGGCCATATCGAGCGGCGAGAGTACCTTGATGTGCGGCCCGTCGTCGCTGGTTTCGAGCTGCGGAACGTCCTCGGAGTGCGTGATCGCGAAGCGACGCACCGGTTGCGTCCCGCCTTTGAGCAGCGCATCGAGCTCTACCCCTAACGCGCGGGTTATCTTCCAAACCGTCGCAAGGGTAGGGTTCACCGCTTCGTTCTCGATCTGCTCGAGCATCGCCCGCGTGACGCCGCTCTTTTCGGCGAGCACCTCGAGCGTCAATCCTTGCTCTTCACGCGCCTGGCGAAGATGCAGCCCAATCTCAGGGTGGTGTTTGGCGTTCACGTTGCGCTCCCTCCGTGGTCGAGTCGCTCATCCCGCTCCTTGACAGCGCTCGATGCCGCATCTACTATTAAATCTGTTGCCACGTTGCATTGTTATCCTAATGGACTGCTGTTCTCTCTGTCAATTAAGAGGTTGATATGCAGATACTCATTACCGGAGCCCTTGGCCAGCTGGGGTCGGAGCTGGCGTCGGCGTTACGCGCTCGGTACGGAAACGATGAGGTCATCCTCAGCGATGTGAGGAGCGACCCCAAGACCGAGCTCACCGGGCGCGGCCCGTACCATACACTGGACTGCAGAGACGGCGAGGCGCTGCTTGAGATTGTGCGTCGCTACCGGGTGAAGCGCATCTACCATCTCGCGGCGCTTCTTTCGGCAGTGGGAGAATCGCGGCCCGACGACGCGTGGGACATCAACATCAACGGCCTGCGCACGGTGCTCGAGGTTGCGCGCAGCGAGAACTGCGCCGTGTTCACCCCGAGCTCAATCGGCGCGTTTGGGCCGAACACGCCGAAGGATTACACGCCCCAAGACACGATACAGCGGCCCACCTCGGTGTACGGCATCACCAAGGTTACCGGAGAGCTGCTCTGCGACTACTACTATCGACGCTACGGAACCGACACGCGGGGGGTGCGCTTTCCAGGCATCATCTCGAACGTTACCCCGCCGGGCGGAGGTACAACCGACTACGCGGTGGAGATCTACTACGCCGCGGTGCGCGAGAAACGGTACCGCTGCTTCCTCAAGGGTGACACCTATCTCGATATGATGTACATGCCGGACGCGGTCAAGGCCGCGATCGATATCATGGAGGCCGACCCGGCGCGGCTGCGCCACCGAAACGCCTTCAACGTCACCGCGATGAGCTTCTCGCCGGAGGAACAGGCGGCATACATTCGAAAGTACATTCCGGAGTTTGAGATAACCTACGACATCGACCCTGTACGGCAGGCGATCGCCAACTCCTGGCCAAATACGCTCGAAGACTACGCCGCGCGCGTTGAGTGGGGGTGGAAACCGCAGTATGATCTCGACGCAATGACGCGAGACATGCTCACGGTGCTTCGAGAGCGCCTTGCCGATCAGGAAGGGAGTTCGTGATGCGCGAGATCGAACGGCTACTCGAGACCGAGATCGCGGCCGCGAAGGCCGACAAAACCTACAAATACGAAACGCCGCTCGAGAGCGCTCAGGGCGGCGAAGTGGCGGTTGCGTCGCAGCCTCGCGTGATGCTCGCGGCCAACAACTACCTTGGGCTTGCCGATCACCCCGAGGTAACGCGAGCGGCGCGAGAGGCGCTCGATCGATACGGCAACGGGATGGCGAGCGTGCGGTTCATCTGTGGAACGCAACCGCTGCATCTCGAGCTCGAGCGCGCGATCGCCGAGTTCGTCGGCACCGAGGACAGTATTCTGTTTTCGTCGTGTTTTGCCGCGAACCTCGCGTTCTTCCAGGCGGTTGTCAACGAACCGCTCGGCTACGGAGAGTGGCAGGACGTTCTCTACAGCGACAAGCTCAATCATGCCTCAATTATAGACGGCCAGCGCCTTGCGCGCCGGCAGAGCACCGTGAAGCGCATCTATAACCACTGCGACACCGCGGAGCTCGAGGCCATGCTCGCCGAGGACGCCGAGAAGCCCTACCGCGTGCGCATGATCGTGACCGACGGCGTGTTCAGTATGGAAGGCGATCAAGCGCCGCTCGAGACACTCGCGGAGCTCGCCAAGCGCTACGACGCGCTGCTGTTTGTCGACGACTGTCACGGGCACGGAGTGGTGGGCGCCGGCGGGCGCGGTACCGCCGAGGCGCGCGGCGTACACGGCGAGATAGACGTTGTGACCGGAACCCTCGGTAAGGCGCTCAGCGGCTCGGTGGGCGGATTTATTGCGGGCTCGCGCGTGATGGTTGAGTACCTTCGGCAGAAAGCGCGCCCGTACACCTTCTCGAACTCGATTCCGCCGGCGGTTGCGGCCGCGGCGCTCGCCTCCATCCGGCTCCTGCAGCGCGATCCCGCTCCTGTCGAGCGCCTGCGCGAGAACACGCT
>PUOW01000449.1 GCA_003552185.1 Spirochaetaceae bacterium | reverse complement strand
CCTCGTTTCAGTCGCATATGCGCGCCTCGCGCGAGATCAGCGAGCCGATCCGCCGCATGATTCAGGAGTTCCCGAACGAAAATCATCCGATGGAGCTGTTGCAGTCGGTGGTGGCGTATCTCAGCGGTTACGTTGAGCACAAGATTCAGCACTCGGCGCACTGTAACTGCCGCGATACGCTGCATCAAGTTGTGCAGCTCACCACGGTAGTGGCGGCCTACGAGCGCTACAAAACCGGCCGTGCGTACGTCCGCCCGAGCAAATCGCTGTCGCACGGAGCGAACTTCCTGTTCATGCTGAACGGAACCGAACCCGACGAGCTCGAAGGGCGCATCATGGACGACTGTCTGATTCTGCACGCCGAGCACGGCTTCAACGCCTCAACCTTCACCGCGCGCGTGGTCGCCTCCACGATCTCTACCTGTTACTCCGCAATCTCGGCCGCGATCGGCGCGTTGTTCGGTAGCCTGCACGGAGGTGCGAACGAAAAGGTGATGGCGATGGTCGATGAGATCGGCGACCCCGCGAACGCCGCCGCTTGGGTAAATCGCGCACTCGATGAGAAGCGCAAGATCATGGGGATGGGACACCGCGTGTACAAAGCCAAGGATCCCCGCGCCGTGATCATGGAGAACTACCTCTATCAGCTTTCCGAGAAGCGCGGCGAGTTTCGCTACTATGAAATTCTGAAAGAGGTGGAGCGCAGCTTCCGAGAGCGGATGGAGGAGAAAGGCAAGCCGATCTACCCCAACGTCGATTTCTTCTCGGGTGCGGTGTACCGCTTGCTCGGCGTCCCGACGCGCCTCTTTACCCCGATCTTCGCGATGGCGCGCGCCTCGGGCTGGCTCGCGCACATTCTCGAGCAACGCGAAGACAACCGCATCTACCGCCCGAAGGCGCTGTACGTCGGCGAGCGCGACAAGACCGTTCTACAGATCGAACAACGCTGAACACGCGCGGCGCGCCTATCCGGAGCGGATACCCGGGCGGCTCACCACCGCCCGCCGGCCGAGCCGGCGCGGCGGGCGCGTCGTGCGTGCGCCGCGCGTGCGCCGTGCGCGCCGTGTGCGCCCCGGCTCGGTACCCCGCCGGCCGAGCCTGTGCCGGTCCTCGCGGCGCGGCGGCGCCGGGTGCGGCATCACCCCCGCCGCGTAGCGGCGCCGCGCAGTTCAGGCGAGCAGCATATCGAGGTTGTTGGAGGCTTCGCGCACCTGCTCGGCCGATAGGTCGAGCGCCGCGCGCTCCTCGTCGGTGAGGTCGAGCTCAATGATGCGTTCCACGCCGTTCTTCCCGAGGATAACCGGCACGCCGAAGAAGATACCTCGGTGCCCGTATTCACCGCGCAAATACGCCGAGGCGGTCACCAAGCGCCTGCGGTTGAGCACGATCGCCGCCACCATCTGCGCCACCGACGCCCCGGGAGCGTAAAACGCGCTGCCGGTTTTGAGGTAGTTCACGATCTCGCCACCGCCGGTACGGGTGCGTTGCACCAGCCGTTCGATGGTGTCCGCGTCGAGCAACTCGGTAAGCGGCACCCCACCGACCGAGCTGTAGCGCGCGAGCGGCACCATGCTGTCGCCGTGCCCGCCGAGCACGGTTGCGCTCACGTCCTCGGGTTTCACTCCCAGCTCCTCCGCGATGAAGTATCGAAAGCGCGTAGAGTCGAGGATGCCCGCCATCCCGACGATATTGCGCAGCGCGAATCCGGTCTCGCGCAACAGAGCAAGCGCGATGATGTCGAGCGGATTGGCTACCGCAATCACCACTGCGTTCGGCGCGAACTCGCCGATCGCCTGTCCGGCGGTCTTCGCGATGCCGGCGTTGGTCTTCATGAGGTCGAGGCGGTCCATTCCCGGTTTGCGCGGAATGCCGGCGGTATGCACCACCACATCGGCATCACGAAGCGCCTCGTAGTTGTTTGAGCCGGTGATCGCGACGTTGTAGCGCTGCAGCGGTCCTGCATGCAGAAAATCCTCGGCTTTGCTCTGCGGCATGCCTTCCACCACGTCGATCAGCACGATATCCGCGATCCGCTGCTTCGCGATGAAGTACGCCGTGGTTGCACCTACGTTTCCGGCCCCAATGATCGCTACCTTTTTCACGCCGCCCCTCCTGCAGTTCTCACCATCTCAGCCACTTCCTGCACCGAGTGGCGCAGTTGCTCGAGCTCGCGCTCGGTCAGTCGCGGGAGAATAACGCGCCGAACGCCCTCGGCACCGATCACCGCCGGAAGCCCGATCGCCCCCTCGTACATCTCGTACTCGCCGTGCAGCACAACCGAGACCGAAGCCACGCGGCCGCTGTCCCACACAACCGCCTCGGCGAGCTCGGCGAGCGCGGCGGCCGGCCCGTAAAACGAGTTGGTTCGTTGTGCCAGCTCGAGGATGCGCTCCTCGGCCGTGCCGACCTCGGAAGCCAACTCCAAGAGACGCTGCTCCTCGATAAGCTGCAACACAGGAATGCCCGAGACGCGCGTGTAGTTCGGCAGCGGGATCATGCGCTCGTCGTGCCGACCGATCACCAGCGCGTCGATATCCTCGGGCTCGAGATCGAGCTCGCGCGAAAGCTTGAGCCGCATCCGCGCGCCGTCGAGGATGCCGCTAAAGCCGAACACGCGTTGCGGATCAAGCCCCGACTCGTTGACAAACAACGCGGTGAGCGGATCAACCGGTTCGGTCGCGATAATCACGACACCGCGGTACTCCCGCAACGAAGCGGCGAGCTCCTTGATAACCGAGCTGTTGCTCTGTACCAAGTCGTCGCTTCCCTGCCCTGGCCGGCGAATCGCGCCGGCTGCGATCACGAGCACCCGAGACTCCAGCACCGAGGAGAACTCGTCGCTCCCGTCTACCGAGGTTCGATACTGCCGAACCGGCGCGGCCTCCATGAGGTCGAGCGCCTTCCCGAACGACAACCCCTCGCTGATGTCGTAGAGCCGAACGTTGCCGATCTGGTTCTCGGCCATAAAGAACGCCGCGTTTGCACCCAGGTTTCCACTGCCGATTATTCCGATTTCTGCCATGCGGTCTTCTCCTATATAGCAAATAGTATACTGGTCTCGCGACGCAGCGTCACCTTTTCTGACAAAAAAACTCATATCGGGCGGTTTGAACATTGCTCAGGTTTGCTTGAAAACGGTATGGTAGGGGCGTACGGAGGAACACTGCTGATGAGTAACTCAGAGCGCTACGAATCCGATTCAATGGGCGAGGTCGCGATCCCCGGCCGGGCGTACTGGGGAGCCCAAACGCAACGCGCCGTAGCAAACTTCGGCGTCTCGGAGCTCCGCATACCCGAGGCGATGATCCGCGCGATGGCGTACATCAAAAAGAACGCCGCCAAAACCAATGCTGAACTGGGCTTACTCGAGTCGCGCCTCGCCGACGCCATTACCCGCGCCGGAGACGAGGTCTCGGCCGGTGAGCACGACGAACAGTTTCCGATCGATGTATTCCAAACCGGCTCCGGCACCTCTTGGAACATGAATATCAACGAGGTGCTCGCCAACCGGGCCAACGAGTTGCTCGGCGAGCCGCTCGGAACCCGCTCGCCGGTACACCCCAACGACCACGTGAACCGTGGGCAGTCCTCGAACGACGTCATTCCAACCGCGATTCAGATCGCGAATCGGCTCGAGGCCGAGCGCCTGCTCGAGGCGATCGAGACGTTGCGAAGCGCGTTGCGCGCGAAGTCCGAAGAGTTCGCGGATATCGTGAAGCTCGGCCGCACGCACCTGCAGGACGCGGTCCCGATGACGCTCGGCCAGGAGTTCGGCGCGTTCGCCGAGCAGGCCGCGAAAAGCGCAGCTCGTCTCGCGGCGGCGCTTCCTCGCCTCGAAGAACTGCCGCTCGGCGGAACCGCGGTCGGCACCGGAATCAACTGTGCACCCGAGTTCGCTCCGCGCACGATCGCCGCGGTCGCCGAGGAGACCGGCGTGCCGTTCCGCCAAGCCGATTGCCTGTTTGAGGGTATCGCGGCGCGTGATGCGCAGGTTGAACTCATGGGGGTACTCAACACCTACGCGACGAGCTTGATGAAGATCGCGAACGATCTCCGCCTGCTCGCAAGCGGACCACGCGGCGCGCTCGGCGAGATCACCCTGCCCTCGCTGCAGCCCGGCAGCTCGATCATGCCCGGGAAGGTCAATCCGGTGATCCCGGAAATGATCATACAGGTAGCGGCGCACGTAAGCGGTAAGCTGGTCTCGGTTACGATCGGGGGCCAGAACGCTCCCTTGGAGCTCAACATCATGCAGCCGCTCCTCGCGTACGAGACACTCAGCGCGTTACGCCTGCTCAGCAACTCGAGCATCGCGTTCGCCGAACGCTGTATTACCGGGATAAAGGCCGACCCGTTGCGCTGCGAGTACTGGATAGAGTGGTCCTTGGCGCTCGTGACGCCGCTGGCGCTCGAGATCGGCTACGACCGCGCCTCACAACTCGCGTATCGCGCGTTTCGCGAGCAGCGCACGATCCGGGAGGTGGCACAAGAGGAGAAAGTGCTTCCTGAGGAGCGTTTGAGCGAGCTCCTCGATCCCCGGAAGATGCTGTAGACGCACCGCGGAGCCTCGAGTCGCCCGGGGTGTTCGCCCTCCGGCGTGTCTCGCCTTGCGTTCGGCCGGATTGCATAGTACACTCCTACGCACGGACGCGGCGCTAATTCGGTTATTGATAAGGAGCAGAACCTATGGCTTTGAACCAGTCGGATCCCGCCTACAACCAAGCCATGACTCATTACCTTGCCGGTGATTGGAAGGCTGCCAAGAGCGCGTTTGAGGGCCTCGCCCAGACGCACCCTGAGGAACCGTTCGTGCAGCTGTTGCTCGGTAACATTCACTACTCACTCGGCGATCTCGAGACCGCGGTAGAGACCTACACCAAAGCCACCGAGGTGAATCCGGAGTTCGGCATCGCGTTCTACAAGCTCGGTGTCTGCTACTACCGCATGGGGCGTCTCGAGCGCGCGCTGAAGGCCTTCAACGCCGTGATCGATGCAAAGAGCCAGAGTCATGCGATGGCGAGTTACTTCGTTGGGCTGATCAACCTGTTTCTCGGTCGTGATCAAGAGGCGGAGAAAGGCTTCGAGGATCTGCGGGAGCGCTCGAAAGAGTCCTTAATCGCGAACTTTTATCTCGCGCAGCTCAAGATCAAGCAGAAAGAGTTCAGCGAGGCCTTACCGCTGCTACAGGAGCTCGTAGACCAAAACAGCGAGTTTGCCGAGGTGCATTACATGCTCGGCGTGGTGCAGTACGGTCTGCACAACAATACCGAAGCGATCTCGAGCTTTCGACGGGCGCTCGAGATCAACCCGGCCGACGAGCGATCCAAAACCAAGCTCACGCTTCTAACGGATGTGCAGTGGCCGTAGGTCGTACGGCATCCGAAGATATACACTCGTTTCAAAGGGTAGTAAACGATGAAGAAGTATGTATGTGATGTGTGCGGTTATATCTATGATCCCGAAGAAGGCGACCCTGACGGCAACATTCCGTCGGGCACCACCTTTGAGGACCTCCCCGAGGACTGGGTCTGCCCGGTCTGCGGAGCTCCCAAAGACGAGTTTTCGTTAGAGGAATAACGGGTCACCAACGGGCAGGCGACACGCGCCTGCCCGAGGCCTACAGCCGCCGCCTACTGCCGCTTAGATCAGCGCCTCCGGCTTCCCGATCTCGTACCCCTGCCCAAGCTCCACCCCGATCTCCAGCAGTAACTCCCGAGTGGGCTGGTCGTGCACAAACTCGGCTACGGTTCGCACTCCCGAAAACGACGCAAACGACTGAATAATCGTAACGAGGTGCGCCACGGTCGGGTCTTTGCAGATGCTGCGCACCAGGCTTCCGTCGATCTTGAGGTAATCAACGTTGAGATCCACGATGCGCTTGAAGTTCGAGTAGCCGCTTCCAAAATCGTCGATCGCGATCTCGACGCCGTGCTCCTTCAGCCGCTCGATGAACTGCTTGACCGGTTCGTAATGCCCGAGCCCTTCTTCCTCCACGATCTCCACCGTGAGACGCTTCGCGACCTCGGGATACTCGGCAAGCAGACCGAAGATGAAGGCGCGCGTCTCGGCGTTCTCGATATCGAGTACCGAGACGTTTACCGCGACACCCTCCCGGCGGCCCGCGAACGCCTCAACGGCCTTGCGAAACACCACTCGCGTGATGTCTTCGTAGTACTTACTGTTTTTGGCGACATGCAACCACTCACCCGGCGAATGCGTCGCCCCGTTCTCGAACAGCCTCACGAGCGCCTCGTAGCGCACGATCTCTCCGGTGGAAAGCTCGATGATCGGCTGAAAGTAGGTGGTGATACGATCCTCGAGCACGGCGTTCTTGATCTTGCGCAACCACCCCATGTTGTGCTCAATCATGCGATAGCTCCGCTCGGCGACGTCTTCGGCAAATACCAAGTTCGCGCGCCGCTGAACCGCCTCGCCGAGCGCCATCTCGGTCTGCGACAGCGAGTTCGATGAGTTGAGCGCGACCACAACCGTGAAATCGCTATGGTACTGCACGTCCTCGACAACCGGTTCGTACGCCGCGAGAACACCGAGAATCTCGTGCGCAGCGGCTTGGGCGCGCTCACGGTCAAATACGGCCTCACGATCCGGGATGACCACCCCGAACACTCCTCGCCGCAGGTGATACACCTTTGCCTCGGCGCCGAACACGCGCGCACACGACGCTCCAATTACCTCTGCAAACTGTTTCTCGATTGAGTCGGCCTTCTCTTCGCCGTAGAATCTGCTGATCGTAACCAGCTCATCGATCTGAATAGCGACCAGTTTCGGCTGCGGCTCGAGCGCCCCTTCCTCGAGGTCCTCGAACAGCGCGGTCTGATTCGGCAGACCGCTCACCTCCGAGACGGTGGAAAGGATATACTTGCGGTTGATCAACGAAAGATTCAGATACGAACCGACCTGCGCGAGGAGCTCCTGCTGATCGACCGGCTTGGTGAGGAAGCCGGTGACTCCGGCCTGAAAGGCCCGTATTCGGTCGGAGGTCTCGC
Organism: Spirochaetaceae bacterium; assembly: GCA_003552185.1. GTDB lineage: Bacteria > Spirochaetota > Spirochaetia > DSM-27196 > SLAA01 > B1Sed10-166. Next base: position 570 of record PUOW01000449.1, on the reverse strand, counting down.
CGAGCGCGGTCAGCATCAAGACCGGGGTGCGGCCGGTCGCGGTGGCAGCCTTGATTCGCTCGGTCGCCTCGAGCCCGTCCATCCCCGGCATCATCAAGTCCATCAGGATGAGATCCGGGGCTTCGCGAAACGCGGCCTCAACCGCCTCCTCGCCGTTGTTCGCCTCGATAATGCGATACGGGCGGTCCTTCAGCACAGCCTTGATCACCGCGCGGTTCACTTCGTGGTCGTCTACTACCAAAACCGTAGGTGTATACTGTGTATTGTTCATCCTGTCTTGGTTATACCTGCTTTGGTTATAGCGAGGTTACGCCTCGTACCGAGCGATCGCGACAACACCGTTATGCCCCCCGAAGCCAAGCGAGTTCGAGACCGTAACCCGCACCGTTCCTTCAACTCCGGCATTCGGCACGTAATCGAGATCGCACTCGGGGTCGGGCTCCTCGAGATTGATCGTCGGCGGGAAGTACTGATCGCGGATCGCGAGCACACACGCGATTCCTTCGACCCCGCCCGCAGCGCCGATACAGTGCCCGGTCATCGATTTGGTGGAGGAAACTTTCAGGTTGT
>PUOW01000050.1 GCA_003552185.1 Spirochaetaceae bacterium | reverse complement strand
CAGTGAGGGTGGCTTTCTGTTCATCGATGGCGCAGGCAAGGTCATCCTGCATGACCGGCATCATCGCATCAGGGGCGACTATGAGCCAGTGATGGAGTTCAGCGGTGAGTTCACTGACATTGAACCAAAGCTTGACCCGTACTGGCTGGTCAATAGCGTCACGATCAACGGTGTCACGATTGAGGATGAGGACCAGATCCAGCGGTTTGGCACGCGCGAAGAATCCATTGACATGCCTCAGGCCAATGATCGTGTTGCTGAATCGGTAGCGCATTGGGTGCTCAACCGCAGCAAGGAACCGCGCATTCGTGTTGAGTCGATCAGCTTCAAGCCACAGAAGAACCCCAATGATCTGTGGCCGCGCACCCTGCGCCGGGAGCTGTCGGATCGCATCCGGGTGGCCTGGGAGCCGCTAGGTGGCCACACACAGACGCTTGATTGCCACATTGAAGCGATCAAGCACCAGGTCAGCGGTGGCGTGTGGACAGTCTCATTTGAGCTGTCGCCAGCAGATGATCAGGAGTTCTGGAAGCTGGAGCACGAAGACCGTGGGCAGATCGACAACCCAGACTACGTAGTCGCACCATAAGAGGTCAGCTATGCCGTTCCCAGAGCAAGATCCACCTACCTTTGAGCCGATGGAGTATCCCAGTGCCGCTGATCTGAATCTGATCAGGGACTGGCTGGATGCATTCCGCAATGAGACATTCATCACTGCGGAGCACAACTTCTCCGATTCCCGCGATGATTATGAATATGGGCCACTGGATGATGAGGCCGGGCCAGAGGTTACCTTCATCGCTGGACCGGACGGCAGGGTACTGCTGTACATCTACGCGCATCTGGCTACGGACAGTGAGGGCTACAACGCATTCGCCAGCTACGAAATTGAGCGCGTTGCAGACAATGAGATTGTTGTTGAAGCAGGCGATCCCCGCAGCATTCGCTCACGGAGTTGGATGACCGAATCAGCCCAGCATGTATGGCGGGAAGAGCTGATCCCGGGTGAGGAATACGTGGCCCGGATGATGTTCCGGGGTTCGGACAATGGCGATAACGAAGGCAGGCCAATGGCCAGCACGTATCGCAAGCTGATCGTTGACAGGGTGTTCGTACCGTAGAGGTCGTGAGATGAGTATTCATTATCGCACTTACCGTGACCAGGACATCGATGAGGGATGGCTTGCCAAGCAGGTCACCGAAGAGCTTGGCCTTGATCATGAGCCAGAGGTCACCATTCCGGGTGATCGTCTAGTCAATATCTCTCATCGTGACCTGGTGCGGATCAGCGATGAAGACAGGGCCAAGATTGAGGCCCTGATCGATGCTCACAAGCCGCTCACGACTGCCTTTGCCCGCATTGGCTACGTGGAGCTGCCCGACGATGGCTTCATTGACGTGCCGGATGGCGACCCGATCCGGTCAGAGAAGGTGAGCGAACCGCAGAATCTCACCATTGATTGGGAAGCGCGCGATAACAACATCTACGTCAATGCCTCATGGGATCCTCCATCAGACGCTAGCGATCCTGACAGCGTGAAGTATGACGTTCGCCTGTATGAGGTAGTCAACGACACAGAGTTCCCGGTTCGGCTGGAGTCGCGCCTGGAGCAGACAAGCATCACCTTCGATGATGCCCGTAACATGATGACCTACCGGATCTATGTGCGGGCCAGGGCGTCTGACGTGGCACCCCGCTCTGAGTGGGTTGAGGCTGAAACCGACACCGGCCAAGACGACACACCACCGGAGCAAGTGGAAGGTGTTGAGGCAAGCGCAGCCTTCAACAGCGTCACCGTGACCTGGGATGAGGTCAGTGACGATGATGTACGCAACGGCAACGGTGAGTATCAGATCCAGCTAGCGCAAAGCGATGACTTCACCGCAGTGCTGCAGGACCGCAAGGTGAGCGGCACGATCCTTAGCTTCAGCGACGTGGAAGAGGACACCACCTACTACGTCCGGGTGCGGGCCATCGACTTCTTCGGCAATGAGGGTGACTGGAGTGACGTGGCTTCAGCCACCACTGCCAGCGCACCAACCCGGGATTTTGAGGAAGACCCGATCACCGAAACTGAGATTGATGACGATTCGATCTCTACGCCTAAACTCCAGGCCAACGCGGTAGAGGCGGGCAAGATCGCAGCAGATGCCGTCACTGCCCGGGAGATTGTTGGTGGCTCCATCACTGCCGATGAGATCACCGCTGACGGCCTGGAGGCCAACGAAATCCTCACTGGCTTCATCGATGCTGAAGACGTTGATGTGATCAACCTTGATGCTGACAACATCAGCGCAGGCACCATCAGCGCAGATCGGGTCGAAACGCTTTCCGTCCAGGCTGGGCATGTGAGCATTGAGAACGGTGAGATCACCAACGCGATGATTGAATCCCTGGACGCCGACAAGCTCACTGCCGGCACAATCAATGCTAATTTCATCGACGTCATCAACCTGGATGCTGACAACATCACTGCAGGCAGCATCAGTGCTGACCGAATCGATGGTGGCACCCTTGGGTCAACAACTCAAGACTTAAGAATCGTAGCTTCAGGCTGGGTTGAGATTGACGACACCCCACTTTCTGTTGAGGGGAACAACCCTGAGATTCGGGCCTATGCCCGCGGTTCGCTGAGCGAAGCAGTCGTTGAGGCGGTCCATGACGGGACCTCTAGTTGGTCATCTGACCCTGAGGCAGTCGTGCGGGCAAAGCAGGAAGGTGGCGATGCCGTTTTCATCGGTGAGAACCACCGGGGTAACGGTCTTCGGGTTGGTCGTGATAATGGGTCCACGATCCGCTTCTATGGCGACCATATGCGCGTTCTTCAGGGCACCGGAAATACAAACTATGCAGACATCCATGCTGCTGAAATCCATGCTGATGAAATCCATGCTGATGAATTCAATCAGACGTCCAGTGAACGCCTCAAGGAAGACATCGAAGACCTCACACTTGACGCATCCTACACAGACGCACTTGACCAGATCAGGGTAGCCACATACAAGAAGAAGATCCCTGAAGATGAAATCGATGAGGAAGTAATTGAGCGTATGCGCAACAAGCCGCGCCAGCTTGGCGTCATCGCTGAATCTCTACCGGAGCTGACCCAGAAGTGGTACGGCCCTGAGGACGATGAAGAGGGTGTCATGGGGTATAACCAAGGCGCATTGATCGCTTTCGTGATGCAGGTCTGCAAAGAGCAAGAGGTCCGCATCAAGGCACTGGAGGGCTCCGATGGCTAGTGCAGAGACAGTAATTCAGTATTACCAGCAGAAGGTCAACGACCTGATCTATGAGAATGCGATCCTGACCGCCAAACTCCAAGAGCTGGAGTCGCAGCGCGATGGGGATAGCGGCGATCCATAATGACGCAAACCAAACCTACAGTCCAACCGTCTAACGATAGCTTCATTGGTGAACTTATGGGGGAACATGACGACAAGGTTAAGATCTTTAGTGCGCTTGAACGCATTGAGGCAAAGCTTGATGACAACCGCATCCGAACCCAGTCCGCAGCAGAGGCTGCTGAGACTGCCCAGGAACAGGCCAAGAAGGTCAACGGTCGTGTTCAGGGCATAGAGCAGACCGTGCACGGTCCAGAGGACCGGCGCGGGGGCTGGCAGGGCGGTGGCCTGGTCGATGAGGTCGACCAGATTAAGCAAGAGGTTAGCGATATTCGTCACCAAAACGATGTTGATGAGAAGGTTCGCCAAACCAAGTTCATCAATAGCCGCTGGCTATGGGCAACGGTTGGTGGCCTGACCGCAATCACTACAACAGCAATCGCACTTCTACAGATCCTCTAGAGGAAAAGGAGCACGATCATGGCAGTAACAAGCGAACACCGAAACTGGGTAGCTGACGCAGTAGCCAACGCTATTGAAGAGGTCTACCTGGTGGACGACGCCGATGAGCAGATTGGTGATGCCCAGCCGGCAACCTTCACTGGTGCGGGTGACCGGGCAGAGCTGTCTGAGAGCATTGACTTCAGCATTCCGGCAGACACAACCGTGAAGGGTTGGCGTGCCAGTGGTGACGACACGGACTTTGGTGGGTTCGATTTCGATGAGCCAGAGACTTTCAGCAATGAGGGTATCGCCACCCTGGAGGCCGGTGACACCTACTTCTCCTATGAAGAGGTTTCTGACTAGTCTCTTTCCTAGCACTGCTGTGGGCTGACCTGGCCTGCGGCAGTGCTCTTAGTTGTTTCTTCTTTTTGAGCCGTCGCCTGGAAGTGGGTTGATCGTAGATGGCTGGACCGTTCGTCTACACAGCATCAAGTGATGATGAAGTTCATAAGGTTGACGCCTCTGGTAGCAACGAATGGACCTACTTCGGCCACGGCAGCACCGTCGAAGGGGTTGCGGTCGACCCAGACGGGTATGTCTATTCCAGTGGCTGGGATAGTGAGGTTCACAAGGTTGATTCAGACGGCGTAAACGTCTGGGAGTACACAGACGCCAGCGGCACCCTGCGCGGGGTGGCGGTCGACGCGGATGGATATGTCTACACCGGCGAAGGCGGCGTAGCTGGCGATAATGAGGTCCACAAGATCGACCCGGACGGGAACAAGGTCTGGGCCTACACCGACCACGAAGATCAGTTGGAATCGGTTGCGGTGGACGTGGGCGGTTATGTCTACAGCGCTAGCCGGGAGGACGAAGTACACAAGATTTCGCCGTCCGGTGACCAAGAATGGACTTACACAAGTCATAGCCTCACTGTGAATGGCGTTGCTGTTAGTGCCGATGGCTACGTTTACTCCGGGTCGTCAGACTCTGAGGTCCACAAGATCACGCCGGATGGGGACAACGAATGGGAATACGACTCATCATCCGAAGTGTATGGTGTTGCTGTCGACGCTGATGGTTATGTTTATTCCGGCACAGCTGGTGGTGAGGTCCACAAGATCACACCAGATGGCGAAAACGAATGGACATACACAGACCACAACAACTGGGTGTACAGCGTGGCCGTCGACGGGGACGGCTATGTCTACTCCGGCGATAACGATAATGAAGCGCACAAGATTTCGCCGTCAGGTGAGCAGGAATGGGTTTACACCGATCACACCGACGATGTGAATGGGGTGGCGGTTGACCCCGGTACGTTCGGTGCCTTCCTGCCGCGTACATCCCTTCCCGAACGTGGCGACATTGCCCTCACCTTTGAAGGTGGCAGTCGTTGGAACACGTTTGATCGGATCCGATTCTCCAGCTCTGGTGATACGCTCCAGATTGGTGCTCATAGCCCACTAGTCAAAGGACTCTGGGCGTCTGAGGCGGCACTGCTGATCGATGGCGCAGCCAAGCTTGCCGATATTGACAGGAGCGTTGGCGGTGGCGCAAAAATGGCTTTGGGGGCTGCAGGGGTACCCACCCTCACGGTGCCGCTAAAAGCCGGTGTGAGCCTTAACGCTCAAGCTTCTAGGGGCATTGTGTGGCGCGTTCCCCTCACAGCCTCAGGCGGGCTGGACCTGGGTTCGGCGATTGGCCGCTTCAAGCACTACACAGACCACCAAGGCGACATTGCGCTGCTGATCGGTGGCGCGGTTGGGTTTGAGCGGGAGATCCCAGCCACCCTGGTCCACCTATCGACACAACCCCCGGTGCTGGCCTTCAGCACTGTTGCGGTGGATTTGGACTTCTCAACCACGCCACCTGAGTTGATCTTTGAGACTGAACCGGCAGAACTGACCTATGGAACGATTCCCTTGGAGGATTAATGGTTGACGTGGAAGAGCTGGGCACGCTGCCCAAGAACTCAATCCCAGACGCAATTCAGCATACGTTCTATTTCTCAAACGGTGATCCGCGCGATCTGACCGACTACACCGTCAAGGTCTACATCAAGAAGCCGGATGCCAGTGAACCGATTGAGCGTGATGCCGACATTGATGATGCTCCAAACGGCATCGTCAGATACAAGTTCCAGGATGATGACCTGGCGGTCAAGGATAAGAACGGCAGGGGCACCCAATTCCAATTCGTTGCCGAATCGGAAGACAAGCGTCACATCAGCAAGATTGCTGAGATCAACCTTGCCAGCACGTTCGCATCCAACGCTGTGGTCGACTAAGGAGCAACTATGCCACTGGTATTCACTAAAGAAGAGCCGAATGAGAAGGGCAACTACCCGGTCAGGCTGATTCATTACAAGCCAGAGAAGCTGCCCCAGGAGAAGCGTGACCAGGGCCTTGAGTTCTCTGAAGAGGATCTTGAGAAGCCTGACGTAGACAGCAACGCCAAGGCCAAGGCGACCGTCACCCCTGATGGTGATCTGGAGTGGGAGATTACCTACACCCCAGACGTTGAGGGGTTCATGGACGCTGTTGATGAGGCCCTGGACCGCAAAACGACACGGACACTGCTGCGGGACTACCCCGACATGCAGAGCGCCTTCCAGCGCCATCGTTGGGAGCGGGCCTGGTCTGCTCTTGATGATGCTGTGGATGAGGGTGCAGTGACCGATGATGAGCTTGCCACCATCAAGGACCTAGCAGACGACTACGCCATTCCCAAGGAGTAGCACCACCCTGCCCTGTCGCCTGCAATAGCCAGGATGCTTGATACATGAGTTACGTATTTAGCGCATCAAATGATGAGACTGTCCACAAGATTGCCCTAGACGGCACTCAGGAGTGGATATTCACCGACCCACCTGACTGGGTTCGGGACGTAGCCTACGATCCGTATGGCTACGTTCTTTGTGTTGGTCGTGGCGACATCATGTACCGCATCGAACCTGACGGGGATTCCGATTGGGCAGTCGACCTGCCGGAACGTGGTCAGGGTGTGCATGTCGATTGGCGCAATTACGCCATCTACGTCGCCTGTGAGAATGATGTCCTGGCCAAATTCGATGCTGAGACAGGCAATCTGGAGTGGGAGTTCAACGGCGGCGAAGGTGAAGACTTCGACCGTGTTGGCGTTGGCCCGGATAGTGTCGCCTACGTTGGCGATGAAGATGCTAATGCTTATGCCGTAGGTTCCGATGGTTCGGAAATCTGGAGCGAAGCTTACAGCTTAACCTTCGGTACCCACATGACAGGTTGGGTTGTCACTAAAGACAATCGCGTTTATTGCGGAACGAATGACGGTGACCTCTTTGAGCTTGACCCGTCGGACGGTTCGCAACTCCAATCTGGCTCCGTCGATGTTAATGGCGACGTATACGATCTTGATGCTGATGATGAAGGCAACATATACGTTGCGCAGTGGTACCGAACGGAGAAGCACACCCCCGATCTAGATCAGGTGTGGGTATACGACGGCCACAGCGGTCGTCACAGTGCCATCACCTACGAACCGACTGAGGGCGCAGTCTGGTCTGGTTCCTGGTCCGAAGAAGTCCATAAACTAGATGCCGAAACTGGCGACCATTTGCTCACCTACGATGAGCATTCGGGCAACGTCGGGGGTATGACCTCATCCCCGGCTGAGATCCCCGTGGAGTTCGTGGGCAGTGTTTACTGGGGCCAGATCAATAACGGCGGTTCTGAATTCCCCGTTCCTGACTTTGTGCAGGATGGCGATCTTCTTGTTTGGATCGGTGGCGGTGATCGCATAGGCACCAGTG
>PUOW01000172.1 GCA_003552185.1 Spirochaetaceae bacterium | reverse complement strand
GGCGCTTGAGCCTGCCACGGCTGAAGCGAGGGAGGGACTTCTCCCTGAGGCTCGAACTCCGCAGCCGATAGTCACCTACACGGTATCTCCAGAACTCGGAAAGCTCACCTTTCAACGGTTCGCCGGTCGCCCGTGGGTCAGCAGCAACGCGTTCTTTCAAGAAGCGCAGGATACGCTGCGCCGCTCGACGCTCGAGTTTGGCTAACTCCTTTTCCGCGCTGCGAGCAAACTCAATCGTCCAAGCCATGCGCGGATGTCACGTCCTCGAGACTTACGGTATCCTCCTCGCCGGCTCGAACGCGCTCAAGGACTCTCTCGGCGAGATAGATCTCCTCAAGCTCGGCCAAATGTTCCGTGATGGCCTCGCGCACATAATACGTCTTCGTGCGCCCGGTTTGCTTCGCCAGCCGCTCTAGACGTTTTTCGATTTCTTTGGGAAGCCTTACGGCAATCATCACAAGCTCCTTCTGATATACAAGTATATCACACGCAGTTCCGCCTCGGAAGCTTAGAGGGAGGTTAGGCAGGTTAGTGTTCCAGTTTAGCGGCCCTGTAACTGTAAAGGATGCGACAAAATCCTGACGAAACGCCACGCGCTTCGCCCGCCAGGGCCTACACCGCCCGCCCGCGGACTCCGCCCTTATTGGACCGCCGCCACCGGGGGGTATCCCAGGAGGCAGGGCGGTGAGTTGCCGCGACGAGAACAGGAGGCGCCGGCGTTGGTATGGCCCCCTGTACCGTGGCGAGTTTTGGTGTGCATGAAGGTGCGAATTGAATGCATCAGGGCGCCGAGACGCCGACACCGACAACACCCACTGTAAACCGCGCAGCGCACGTATCCCCCAAGACGCACTCAGCGATTACGCCGCTCGAGTCAGTTCCGCAGTGACTGGAACACAATGGCCCCAATCGAGATATCTTCATCAAGGTCGGGCCAGTGATACTTGTGTCGCCAACCCATACCCTGCCTTTCGTGCAGGACCGCAGATCAGGCCGTCTCCAGTGATCGGGCGTATTTCGGTCAATGACAGCGCCACCACCGCGATCGTGGAGCCTTCACCGGTCACGAACTCCACCTCAGCCATATCCTTTCCCTCATACACGTGCACGACCGCACCGATATCTCCGGCAACCAGCCCGAGTTTCTTGAGATCGCGATTCACCACCACGGTGTCGTGTTCCTGTATCATCACTATTGGGTACCGTCAATCGTTGACACTCCCATGACGGTTGAGACGATGCGGCACAGCCGGCAACGCGCTACCACGGCTTACCTAAACCGGCCTGCTTACAGATTTCGTTAGCGGTAATCCTATCGAATCGCTTGTGGCGTTTTACGGGAACCGTCTTGGTACCGTCGGCTCTCTCGCAGCAGCCTGAAGCCGTTCCGCTCGAGAAACCGCACAAGGTCCGAGCGCTTGACGGACATTAGGGCGACTCAATCGTCATTGGCTCAAGCAAAGCGTGTTCGGTGGGAATCTCCTTCCCAAGCTCCTTATTGGCTTGCACCATTTGCTCAAGTGCGTCGCGCAATGATGATCGGCGGTCCTCGAGGTCGACACCTTCGGTAACTACTTCCGGCCACTCAATTATTTGGCCCATGTATCCCGAAGGAGTTCGGATATATCTTGCTGTGAGTGCCGAGACGATACGGCGGAACCGAAAGCACTTCGTAATCGCTGTCGTCGGCGTGCTGCGGCTGCTCGTTGGTCTATGGCCATAGCAAAGCCCTCTTTGCAAGATCCAGGAGCAGACGCTCAGCTGTGTTCTCGCCGTTCGTACCAAGGCGCTGTCAGGTCCACTCGTCCTTCCATCAGAGTCGGCGCCCCCAGTAGCCCGGAGCCCCATGATCGTACCCAAGGCCAGGCTCGCTTTCGGCGGCCGGGTGAAACGATACCGTCATTCCCCAAACTGTCTCCAGATGCGGTCGAATACCTCATCGACGGGAACGGGGCGCACCTCACCGGACTTCACTTCGTCCAATCTCTTCCGGGCCATCGCCGTGAGTATACCACGCAATCGAGCGGACGCTTGAGCCTGCCACCGATTAGACACCGATTAGAACCACGCGGCGCTCGCTCCCGCCACCAGCCCCGCGCGGCACGCCCGCGCGATGTTCGCAAGGGCTACGCGACGCGCGCACGCGCGCACGCGCACACTTATTTATTTTGTCGCAAACTTATCAATGTCCGGATGCAAAACCTTAACATCCCCGGGGGACACACCGGCTGGTAGCTTAGCCTCCCAGCTTAGCCTCCCAGCTTAGCAGCCCTGCTTAGCAGCCCTGCTTAGCAGCCCAGCTTAGCAGCCCCGCTTAGCAGCCCCGCGATTGTTAAGGTTGTGAATTCCAATGATGTAAAGGATGCGACAAAATTATGAAGAAACGCCGCGCGCTTCGCCCAGGCAAGCAGGCAGGGACGCAGGTCGCTCAGTCGCCGCTGCTTCATGGCTGTGGCCGTGGAACACTCAGTCGTCGGTGACTGCCGCGTTGTCTGACCACAGTGTGCAAGGCGGTCCGCGCTGCGCCGGCGCTTGAGCCTACCACGGCTGAAGCGAGGGAGAGACCTCTCCCGTCACCCAAGGACAAACTCAAGCCAGTTTTCCATGTGCACGCGGTGAAACCGGGCATCCGGGTAGTCCTGCAGAAATGAGCGGGGCGCGGTATCCGCGGGCGATCTCTCCAAGAAGGTGTTTGGATGCCGGCTTGTGCATGACTCACGGCCACACAAAAACGTCTTCGAAGAGCCCGGTTGTTGAGTAGCGATTGACCAGAAGAGCGTTTGCGTCGGCCGCCTCCGAGGCAGAGGCAGCCCCAGACGATGCCGCTGCGCTGTCCTCGGCGAGCATCTGAACGCCCTCGGTCGTGAGCTCACTGCGCCGGTGCGATTCGTGCGTCCAGCCGCAGGCCACCACCAAATCGTGGGCGTCGTACAACGCTGTAATCGATTGTTCGGTCGGTAAGACGCGTGCCCCCGCCGTGATCCGCGTGATACCGAAGGAGCCACCGCACCGCCGCTACAAGCGGCGCGGTTTCGGCATCCTCCGGCGACAACGATGCGCTGTGATTTTACGGGCCTGCAGAATCTCGTGCATTTGCGCCGGCGACCCTCCGCCGGCATCGGTGTGCGCGGCCCCCGCGTGCACGCCGCCGGCACTCACTCGCCGGCACTCACTCGCCGACGCGCGCCATCTCCTGGAACCGGGAGCTTCGGGCCATCAGCTCGTGGTAGGTTCCGTGGTCCACAATTCGGCCGCTTTCGAGCATGTAGATGTGATTACAATCCATTAAGGTGGCGAGGCGATGCGCGATTAGGACGATGGTTTTGCTGCCGGTGAGTTTCTCGATCGCTTCCATGATTGCGCTCTCGGTAACGCCGTCGAGCGCGCTGGTAGCTTCGTCCATCACCAATACCTGGGGGTCGTGGTAGAGAGCGCGCGCGATGCCGAGCCGCTGCCGCTGCCCGCCCGACAACCGTACACCGCGGTCGCCCACCACGGTGTCATAGCCGTACGGCATCTCGCGCTCAATCACCTCGTTTAAGTTGGCGACCTCGGCGGCGTGACGTACCGCATCCATATCTACTTCGTGGTCGGGGATACCGAACGCTATGTTTCGGGCCACGGTGTCGTCGGTAAGATAGATGCTCTGCGGCACGTAGCCGAGTTGACCCTGCCAGTTGCGCACGTTGTCTTCGGTGAGCGGGCGATCGTCTATCAAGATGCGCCCGGCTTCGGGCCACAGCAGACCGAGTATCAGGTCTATCAGGGTGGTTTTGCCGCAGCCGGTGGGGCCCACAAACCCAACGGTGGTGTTTTTCTTAATCGTGAGATTGAGATTCTCGATCACCGGCTGTTCGGTCTCGGGATACCGGTAGCGGATGTCCTGTAGCCTAATGTCGCGCTCAAACGGCAGCGGCTCAAGCTGTGTCGCGCGCTTATCCGGCAGCGGGCGCGTGGGTGCCTGCATATGCTCAAACACCATCTCAACCACCGGCTGATGCGAACGGATCTTGGCCACGTCCTTGAACAGGGTTTTGGTAACCCGCAGCAGCCTACTCGAGGCTACCGCGTACACACCGATAATCGGTATCCAGGCCGTGAAGTTGTCGCTAAACACCATCAGCAAGGTAACACCGAGCACGATACCGCCGTTAATGAAGGTGCGCATAAGATAGCGTGGGATCTTGCCGACCACCGCCACCTTGAACGCAATCTTCTTGCTCTTGAGCGTGGGTTTCGCGTAGCGCTCCACAAACTGCCGCTCTTTGCCGAGCAGCTTAACGTCCTTTACGCCCGACATCGATTCAAAGCCGGTTTGAAAGCGCACCGTCCGCAGGGCCAGTTGCTTGCGCCCCCATTTGTACAGCAGCCGGCGAAGCAAGCCGTAGATCCCACCGTAGATTACCGCGAACCCCCCGACAACCACCGCAGCAACCTGCGGCTGCACCACGACAAGCAGTACCACGATGCCGACCGCCTGAAGAACTTTCGTGGTGAAATCCAGCACCGGAAAGATGAAGCTCGTAATGAGCTTGTTGATCTCGCTCAGGAAGTTTTTGGAGAGGTCGGCGCTGTTTTTGTCGAGAAAGAACACGTACGGTTGCGAGAGGTATTTGGCCAACAACCTGGTGGACAGCGAGTAGGTCCGCATTAGGACCCAGCGTTGTTTCGCCACCTTGAACAAGAACTTGAACAGGCTGTCGAACACTATAAACGCCGCTACGCCGAGCCCCAGCGCCATCAAGAAGCTGCGGTGCGTTTCAAACCCTAAGGTAGTGTAGGCCCAGTTGAGGTAGCGGTTTGTTTCAATGACCTGCGGGTTGGAGGCTACCGCCAGGAACGGCATCACCGTACTGATACTGATCATCTGTATCACGGCGTAGCTCACCATCATGAAGATAACCGCCAGCAAGGTCATGCGCTCGCGTGGTAGCAAGATATACCAGGTTTGGTACAGCGCGCTGGGCAGAGTGTGTTTGCCTTCGTTCTTGGTTTTAGTCTTCTTGTTTTTCTGAGTTTTCGTAAGCGTCGATGCCATTCAGGCTCCTTCCATCTTGCGCAACAGCACCTATGCCATTATGCTAACGGAAAATCAATTCGGTATGCGTGCTTCAACAACGAGTGTACCGTCGGTTCTTACTTCGTAGATCAGGAGATTCTACCTGTGAATCTATCGCGAACCCACCTCAAAACCGCGATTATTTCCGTTGTGGCTTTATTGTTCTGTGCCTCGCTTGCGCTCGGTCAAGATACCAATCAAGACACCCCTACCATACACGATACGCCGACGGCAGTACAGCAGATGGAACGCCATCGCATCACCAGCATCGATTACGATATCCGCGGCATCACGCTACGCATTGTATTGGAAACGGTTGTGGAAGACCTGCGCGTAGGTCGGGAGTTTGTATCGGAGGCCGAGCTACAGGCTTTTCTCGCCGAGCAGCAGCAGATTCTGCTGAACGAGCGCACCTTGGCCGACGCCGAGGTAACCTATACCGCCGAGGAAGTAGACGAAGACTACTACGAGGTAGCGGTCACGGTCCGTACGCAAGACAGCTGGAACATCATCGCGTTACCCTATGTTCGCTACAGCACCGACGACGGACTCCTGCTTAGCCTGCGATTTCGTGACTACAACTTTCTTGGGACCATGGAAAGTCTTGATGTAGACCTCGACCGCGAAGGTGAGCGGCCCACGGATTTTTCCGACGGAGAGGTCGCGATCAGCGCCGACATCGCGTACCCGTTTCAGCGGTTCGGGTACGATTGGCGGTGGTTCATTGGGGTAGACTGGGAGTACGATCTGGAAGACGAAGAGAGCGAGTTTGAACTCGATACCGGGCTCGACTGGTCGTGGGGCTTTCCATGGCTTTTTGGGCTGGACTGGACGCTGAGCGCCCGGCAGCGTTACAGCTTGTTTCTACCGGCCGACCCCGATCCGTACCTCCTCGAGAACCAGGTGCAGTTGTCGACGCGGGTGAACACTCCGTGGGAGCTGCCGGGATTCGGTGCGGTGCAGTACAGCCCCAGCTCGCGACTGCGGCAGCGCTACCGCTTCGACGGCTTTTTACCGGCACAACCGCTCGACCGCGGCGACTACGGGCCAGACTTTCGCTTCAGCCACGGGCTCTCGGCGGGCCGGGTAGACTGGGTTGGGAACTTCCGACGCGGTCGCGAGGCCTCGCTCTCCAACACGTATCAGTATAATTTCTACGACGGCGCCGATATCGGAGCTCGTTACGGCTGGGACACCATAGACCTGCAGGCCGAGCTGGAGCTGCATGAAACGGTTTCGGCGTTTGGGTTCTCGAGCCGTGCCGCCGGCTTTATCGACGCTGCCGACGACTCTCAATTCGCCGACGAGGTCCGCGGCATTCGCGAAACCCGCGCGGGTGAAGACCAGCTGGAAGGCGAGTACGGCTTCTTCACCAACCTCGACCTCGGCGTAAGTGTAATTCGGGTTCGCCCGGTGGGAGAGGTCATCCTGAACGTATTCTTCGACACCGGCCGCGCGGGCACCTACGAAGACGGCTGGGAAGACATGCGCTACGGAGGCGGCTTCGAGCTGCAGGCCTTCCCGCTTCCCACTCGCGCGTTCTATATCCGCGCGTCGCTCGGCTGGGATCTCGAGATGGTCGCCGACGACGGCCAACTGCGCGGCGACGGCCGCAACGACGTCTTCTTCGGCCTAAACCTTCACTACTGAGCGCCCTGCGGGGCGGGCCCTGCGGGGGCACCTCCAGCGGGGCGGGCGCCTCCCGCGGGCGCGCCTACAGGTCGGGCGCCCCGCGCGGGCGCCCCGCGCGGGCGCCCCGTTTCGGCACCTGCCACGATGGCGGCGGCGTGTACCTTATTCTTTTCGTCGCAAACTTAACACTTCTCGGATGCACAACCTTAACATCGGCCGGCGATCTGAGGCCTGGGAAACTGTTAAGTTTGTGAAAACAGGACATGTATAGGACGCGACAAAATAAATAAGTACGCGTGGGCGCGCGCGGTGCTTTGCCGAGGCCCGCACCGGCCACGGGCACCGGCCGACGTGACTCACGCGCCTCGAAAGAGGGGGCGCCTCGACACCTCCCGAGGCATCGATTAGGCGAGGCATCGATTAAGCCCGGCGCACCAGAAACCAGGGGTTCACGAGATCGGGCTTGTTGTAGACCAGCGGCTCGCGCGCCGGCCAGGCCAGCACCTCGGCCCCGGCAGCGACGCAGACCGCGTGCCCGGCGCCGGTGTCCCACTCCATGGTGGGGGCAAACCGCGGGTACGCGTCGGCGGCACCTTCGGCCACGAGGCACATCTTGAGCGCGCTGCCGGCCGAAACCAACTCGAGGTCGGGATGCTCGGCGCGCAGATCCTCCACAAAGGCCTCGGTCTCGGGACTCATATGCGAGCGGCTTGCCACGACGGTGAACGGGCGGTCGGCCGGCGGGGCTGAGCCGGGCGCGGCGGGCGTTCCGGGGGCGGCCTGATTGCCGTCCGGCTCGGGCCGCCCGGGGGCGCCTTGCGCGGCGGGCGCCCCGTGGCGGCACGCGCCCTGCGCGGCGCGGGCGGCGGCTGGGGCGGTGCGCGCCTCGGGGTCGCGCCGCGTCGACGCTCC
>PUOW01000333.1 GCA_003552185.1 Spirochaetaceae bacterium | reverse complement strand
TCGAGCTCGCAGACTTTTATATCGCCAACCAGATGGACTTGATCGGAACGGTCACCGAGGTAGCCGACACCTTCACGCTGCTGTTAGGCGGTATCGCCGCGATTAGCCTGCTCGTCGGCGGAATCGGCATCATGAACATTATGCTGGTTTCGGTGACCGAACGCACGCGCGAGATCGGAGTCAGGATGGCGCTCGGCGCCAAGCCGTCTCACCTGATGACGCAGTTTCTCACCGAAGCCGTGATTCTCTCGGCTGCCGGGGGCGGTATCGGGATCGCGCTGGGGCACGGCCTATCATGGGCACTCGAACGCTTCGGCGGCCTGATCACCAGCGTAAGCCCCGACTCGGTGTTGATCGCGTTCTCGTTCGCGCTCGCTACCGGGCTGTTTTTCGGCGGGTATCCCGCATACCGAGCCTCGCGTCTCGACCCAATCGAGGCACTTCGTTACGAATAAGGCGTTGTGTGCGGCTTCGGCGCGATCGCGGAGCCGCTTGAGTTGCCGTTTACGGTTTCCAGAACCGCGGCGTGAAAAGGATCAGCACCGTGAATATTTCGAGACGGCCCATCATCATCACCACACTCAGAAACCACTTTACGTAATCCGGATAATGCGCGTAGTTCTCGGTGGCGCCGATCATGCCGAATCCGGGACCGATGTTTCCAAGAGTTGCCAGCGCAGTAGAAAACGCGCTCATGAGATCCACACCCGACGACCCCACCACAACCGTGGTAACGAGCAGGCTCATGAGATACAGCACCAGAAAGCCCGCCAAGGCGTAGATCGCGTTCTTGCGAACCGGCAGCCCGCTGAGGCGGACGCTGAACACACCGCGTGGATGGAGAAGATACTTCATCTCGGAAAGACCAAGCTTCACGAGCGTGAGGATTCGAACGATCTTCACCCCGCCGCCGGTGCTCCCTGAGCAGCCGCCAAAGAACATCATCATCAGAAGCAGAGTCTGAGCTTGCGACGGCCAAAGCTCGAAATCGGCGGTAACATAACCCGTGGTGGTAAGGATGCTCGCCACTTGGAACGCGCCGTGCTCGAGGCTTGTGAGAAAATCTTCGTACGTGCCCTGCAGGCGGAGTGCAATCGAGATCGCGAGCGCGACGACGAGAAAGATCGAAAGATAGGCCTTGAGCTCGCTGTCGCCGGTGACCGCACGGGCGCGCCCCGTGACGGTCTTGAAGTACAAAATGAAGTTCACCCCGGCCATCAGCATGAACACCGTGGTGACCACATTGATATAACGTGAACCGTAATGTCCGACACTAGCGTCTTTCACGTGGAAGCCGCCGGTCGCGAGCGTTCCAAAGGTATGCGTGAGGCCCTCGAACAGGTTGAGTCCGCCCAGCATCAGCAGAAGCGTCTGTGCGACCGTTAAGGCAAGATAGATCAGCCAGAGCGTTTTCGCGGTCTCGGTAATCTTCGGCGTTATCTTGTCGACCGTGGGACCGGGAACCTCGGCCTTGATCAGCTGCAGACCGCCTACCCCGAGGATAGGAAAGATCGCGACCGTCAGCACAATGATCCCCATGCCTCCGAGCCAATGCGTGAGCGAACGCCAAAACAGTACTGCGTACGGCAGTGCCTCGATCTCAGTCAAGATTGTGGCACCGGTGGTGGAGAACCCCGACATCGTTTCGAAGAACGCATCGGTGTAACGCGGGATGCTGCCGGAGAGGTAGAACGGCGCAGCGCCGACCGCGGCCGCACCGAGCCAACTGAGCGTTACCATCAAAAACCCGTCGCGCGTTCCGAGCTGTCGATCGGGCCGCTCCGTGACCGCGAACACCGTGATCGCAAGCGTTGCGGTGGATAGCATCGCCGCAAAGAAGCTCGGAATAATGCCGTACTCTCGATAGTAGACCGCAACAAGGATCGGCAGCAGCATAAAGCTTGAGACTACGAGGAGCAGGACCGCAACGATGCGAGCGACAAGCGTGTAGTTCATGGCTATCCGGTAAAGAGACGCTGCACGCGATCGATCTCGGCGCTGGTCGCGATCGCGATAACTTGGTCCTCGGCGTGGATCACGCGGTCGCCTCGGGGAACAAGATGTTCACCCATCCGAACCAGCGCCACCACCAAGGAGTTCTTCGGCAGCGGCAGTTCTTGTATGCGTGCTCCCGCCGCCTTGCTCTCAGGATGCACCGGGAGCTCAATCACCTCGACCGCGCCGTCGAAAATACTGTACACGGTACTCACGTTGCTTCGCCCACGGATGAAGCGCAGCACCGAATCTACCGTCGCGGTCTTTAGGCTGACCGAAGCGTCGATACCGAGGTTGGAGGCAATCTTGATGTAGTTGGCCTTGCCGACGAGCACAATCGAGCGGGGTATTCCTCGGGACTTGGCATAAACCGCGGTAACCATGTTGAGTTCCTGATTCTCGGTTGTCGCCACCACCACGTCGGCGAGCCCAAGCCGTTCCTCTTCAAACAATTCGTCATCGGCGATATCGGCATTGACGACGACTGCCTTGGGAAACCGGTTTGCAAGGTGCCGGCACTTCTCTGTATCGCGCTCGATCACCTTAACGTCCGGCTCACGACGAGTTTGAGAGCTCAACCCCCGGGAACGGGCTCCGAGGGTATGGTTTGCTCCGTACAGATAGGTGAGCACCTGCGTCGCGATCCTCCCGCCTCCCACCATGACGATGCGGTTGAGCGCCTTACGATGCTTCCCGAGCGCGTCAAAGAGCTGGTCAAACCCGCGGCTCGTCGTCACCACGTACAGCACATCGCCTTGCCGGATTTGGGTGTCACCCGAAGGGATGATATAGGCGTTGTCGCGCAGCACGACCACGATAAGAAACGCGGTGGATATGAGACTTCCGGTATCCTTTAGAGCTCTTCCGGCGAGTTCGGACCCCGGCTCCACCGTGAAGCTGCGGATCTGAACATCGGTGTGCTCGAACACCATTACGTCGCTGGTGGCGCCGTGCTCGATGCTGCGAATCACCGCAAGCGCAGTTTCGGTCTCGGGGGTCACGATCCAGTCCACACCCATAAAGCCTTCGTGTTGACTCATCGAGTCGGAGTACTCAAAGCTGCGAATGCGTGCCACTTTGTACGGCACCGTGAAGTTGCGGTCTACCAGAGCGCAGGAGATCATGTTGATCTCGTCTGAACCGGTGACCGCGATGAAGTACTCGGCGCCGGCGAGACCGGCCTCCCGGAGCACCGCAAGGTTGTTGATCGCGCCGTTCACAACCATGCAGTCGAGTCGTTCGCCCGCGTAGCGCGCTTGGTCAGCATCGCTTTCAATGAGCACGACGTCGTGATGCTCGGCGATGAGTTGTCGGGCGACCTGCATACCGACGACACCACCGCCTCCGATTACCATCTTCATGATTGCCGCTTATATCACGTAAACCAAACCCGGTCAAACACGATCAAGGCAGATCACGGCAGTGATAGTCGCGACAGTGGAAGCGACTTGACTCTGCGAAAACGGAACGGCAGAATCTGGTCCACTGAGGAACGCGTGGCACGGATACTTACGAGCAAAGCGCTGCTGTTCGGATATTTCATTGCCGTTATTCTCGCCGGGTCGGTGATGCTGTCGCTCGAGGTCGCATGGGAAGCGGACGGCTCGCTGCGGTATCTCGATGCGCTGTTCACCGCAACCTCCGCGGTCTGCGTAACCGGCCTCATTGTGGTCGACACTTCACAGTTCAGTCTGTTCGGCACTGTGGTTATCATCGTGCTGATTCAGGCAGGCGGCCTCGGGATAATCACGTTCGGCACGCTGTATCTCACGCGCAGCGGAGGCAGAATATCGCTCGCGAATCGGCGGCTGATAAAAGACTATTACCTCGATTCGGTTGAGTACGATCCGAAGCGCATTCTGCGCAACATCGTGATCCTGAGCTTCAGTGTTGAGCTCGTAGGGGCTGTGGCGCTCACCGCCGCGTTTCGCCAGGCGGGTGTGCCGCAGCCCGTGCTGAATGGGGTGTTTCACGCGGTATCGGCTTTTGCCAACGCCGGGTTCTCGCTGTTTGATGCCGGCCTCGAGGGGTTTGCCGACAGCGCGGCGGTCACTGTGCCGGTGATGGCGCTTGTTGTGGTTGGGGGAATCGGGTTTGTGGTTCTCAGCGATCTGCATAAGCGCAGCATCGGGCGAACGCGGGTGCTTTCGCTGCATACGAGGTTGGTGCTCACGATGAGCGTTGCGCTTGTGGCTGTGAGCGCCGTGGTGTTTTTCGTTTTTGAAGGCGGGGCAACGCTTGCCGGCATGGGCACGCGGGAACGCTGGCTCGGAGCGCTGTTTCAGGCCGTAACCCCCCGAACGGCGGGGTTTAACACCGTGGTCCAGAGCGATCTCTCGCAGCCGTCTCAGATCTGGACGATGCTGTTGATGTTTGTGGGCGGCGCACCGGGGAGTATCGCCGGTGGGGTGAAGGTAACTACCATTGCCTTGGTGTTGCTCCTTGCGGTTCGGCGGCGCGAGATGCATGCCGAGATCCGAGTAGGCCGGCGAAAAATTAGCCCCACCGTGTTGAACAAAGCGGGCTCGATCGTGATCAAATCGCTATTTCTGGTATTCAGCGCGGTCCTGTTGCTGAGCGTTACCGAGAATCTCTTGGCCGGTCGCAATTTCAGCTTTCTCGAGCTTACCTTTGAGACGATCTCGGCGTTCTGCACGGTCGGGCTTTCGCTCGGAATCACCGCCGAGCTCAGCGACCCAGGGCGCGTTCTTGTAATACTGGTGATGTTCGGAGGCCGACTCGGCATCATCGCTATGGCGATGCCCGGAGCCGAGCCGGTCAAACGGCGCTTCGTAGATTATCCCGAGGGGGATGTGCTACTCGGCTAGGCGCCGAAACCAAGGAGTTGCATCGTGAAACAGTTCGGCATTATCGGGCTTGGACGGTTCGGCCGGCGCATGGTCGATGAGCTTCTAAAGGCCGACGTTGAGCTTCTCATACTCGACAAGAACCCGGAAGTGATCGAGGCTTTTAAGAATCGCGTGGCCGCCGCGTACGTCGCGGATGCGCTCAACGAAGAGACCATACGGCATATCATACCGAAGGATATCGATGCGGTTATCGTGGACGCCGTCGACAACATGGATGTCTCGATTCTGGTGACGCACTACCTCAGGAAGATGGGCGTGCGAGAGGTAATCGCTGTTGCCGGAACCGACCAACACGGTGAGATCATGCAGGCGGTTGGAGCAACGCGCGTTATCTTCCCGAACAAAGAGGCGGCACTAAGAATTGCGCCTACTCTGGTATCCTCGGCGCTGTTCAATTACTTTCCGATTGCCGAGAACATGGCGCTCGCGGAGCTCAAGCCGCCCGAGAAGTTCGTGGGGCTGTCGTTGATTGAGTCCGATATGCGCAATGTGCTCGGCATCACCGTGATCGCGGTACGGCAAACCGAACACCAAGAGTTCGCGTTTGTCCCGGGAACGTATCGCCTCAACGCCGACGACACGCTCCTGGTGGTGGCGCCCGACGAGGTGATCGGAAAGCTCTCGCATGTGCGCTTAAGCGGCGGCTCGGCCGGATCTACTCCGCGGGCTGAGCACACATCCGGAGCAGCCGATCGCAGCAAGCGGAGCTTCCTTCAATACCTCTTTCGGCGCAGGCGGTAACACGTTTCGAGTCCCCCTTGCCGATTGAATGCGGGGGCGCTACCGAGCGGGGCTTTCTAATCCGGAAACAGTGAGTGAGAGCCTCGCGATTATCGCGTATGGATCTCCCGTGCGGTTCCGGGAAGGCCACGCGGGCTCGCGAAAGTTGCCATTTATCTGCGATCGGTATCATCACCAGTGCCGGCCTGCGCTACTCAACGTTTGTTTGGCCCGGAGTTGCCCGCGTTGAGCCGGTGGTGATTCCGCCGTCTACAAGCAAAATCTGACCGCTCACGTATTCAGCCGCTTGGGACGCCAGAAAAACGACGGCGCCGTCGAGGTCGTGCGCCTGTCCGGGGCGCCGCATCGGAATTCGATCCACAAGGTACGCAACCCATTCGGGGTCCTCGTAGAGCGCCTTCGTTTGATCGGTCTTGAACCACCCGGGGGCAAGGCAGTTCACCGTAACGCCGTGCGGCCCGAACTCGTCGGCCATCGCCTTCGTCATCTGCAGCACCCCTCCTCGGCTCGCGCAGTACGGCACCACTCCGGCGTAGCCGAACACCGAGGTTACCGAACCGATATTGATGACCCGACCGTACCGGCGCTCGATCATCTCCGGAATGAGCGCCTTGGTTACGAAGAAGGTTCCGCGCAGGTTGGTATCTACGACGGTGCTCCAGTCGTCCCAGGTTATCTCGGTCACCGGCTTTCGGATATTGCAGCCGGCGTTGTTCACGAGAATATCCACCCCCTCGAACTCAGACCTCACGCGCTCGCCGAAGGCCGCAATGCTCTCTTCGCTGCGCACATCGAGCACTTCCGCGTTCGCAGTGCCGTCGTGCTCCTTGATGAGCTCGAGCGTTTCCTCGCAGTGCGCCTTCTCGCGCGAGGTCACGACCACATGCGCCCCGGCACGAGCGAGTGCAAGGGCCATGCTCCGCCCAAGGCCGCGACTGCCCCCGGTAACCACGGCAGTGCGCCCGCTGAGATCAAAAAAATTGTGTGCCATTTTTCCCCCAATGCTACCCAACGCTGTTAGGGCTTCAAAATCACTTTGGTGAGCTCGGGATCTCCGGCGTGCAGCCGCTCAAACAGCGCCGGCGCCTCCGACAGCGGAGCGCGCGTTGAGATCAGCGACTCGGCGCCGACTGCGTCGCGTTGCAACAGCGTGAGTGCGGCAGGGTATTCGTTGCAGATCGCGCAACTGCCCTGCAGACGAATCTCACCGGCCACAACGCGCTGCAGAGGAATCGACACCTGCGGCGTGATGTTCCCGAGAATCGTCACCGTGCCGCCGCGCCGAACCGCCTGAATCGCGGCGTCCACGGTGGGTTCAAGCCCAACCGCCTCAATCACCGCATCGGCACCCCTCCCGTCGGTGCACGCCGCACAGACCTCGGCAAGGCTCTCCCGAGTAGGATCTAGTACGTGCGTGGCTCCGACACCACGCGCTTTCTCGAGCCGTGCCTCGGCCGGATCGGAAACGATAATCTCGGCGCACCCGCGCGCGCGGAGCGCGGCCACCGTGAGAAGCCCGATCACACCCGCTCCAACGACCGCCACAACATCGCCGACCGCGATCGGCGTCAACGAAACGCCGTGCAGCGCCACCGCGAGCGGCTCGGTAAGCGCGGCATGGTCAAACGAAAGCTCAGGCGGCAGGCGGTACAGCACGTGAGCGGGCACCGTCACGTACTCCGCGAAGGCGCCGTCCCGCCGGTACTCGTCGCACGAGACGCCGAGCACCCGGCGCCCCTGGCTCAGATTATAGCGGCCGCGCCTGGAAAACCAATCTTCGAGCCGGTAGATTGTGGAATCGAACGTCACCCGATCTCCGGTCCGCCAACCGGAAACCTCCTCGCCGACGCCCGCAATCTCCCCGGACGCCTCATGGCCCATGATCAGCGGCGGGATCCGTCTCCCGCTTGTGCCGTCGTACCCGTGAACGTCGCTGCCGCAGATCCCGACACTCCTAACGCGCACAAGAACCTCGTGCGGCGCCGGCTCGGGTGTTGATACTTCTTTTACTGTGAGCCGG
>PUOW01000064.1 GCA_003552185.1 Spirochaetaceae bacterium | reverse complement strand
CGTGCCGTCGAGCAGGAGCTCAAGCACCTGAAACTCGTCGAAGAAATGGACGTTGTTTTTGATGCATTGCTGGTACAGCGTCTGCAAGATCATGTTGCCGGTGCGGTCGGCGGCGTAGCAGGAGCGGTGCACCGGGGCCTCACCGAAGTTGCGGGTGTGGCCGCCGAACCGCCGCTGATCTATCCTGCCTGCCGGCGTCCTGCTGAACGGAAGGCCGCGGTTCTCGAGGTCGTAGACCGCCTGCACCGCTTCCTCGGCGAGAACCTTAGCCGCCTGCTGGTCGACCAGATAATCGCCTCCCTTGATGGTGTCGAACGCGTGCCACTCGGGTGTGTCTTCGTCGACATTGCCGAGCGCCGCGCCGATTCCGCCCTGCGCGGCTCCGGTGTGGCTGCGCGTAGGGTAGAGCTTCGACAGAACCGCGGTTTTCGCGGTTTTACTCGCCTCGAGCGCTGCGTATAGCCCGGCCCCGCCGGCGCCGACTATTACCGCGTCAAATTCATGGATCAAGACATAGACTCCTTTTGTTTACCTCGGTATTATTATCCATAATGGAATTATTGTGCTTTTGGCCGCGGAACGCAAGCCTGCCGACGGTGAGACTCGGCAGTGCTCAGCATAGGAACGAGTTGGCTGCGCTGTGCTGCAGGGGGAAACGCGGGAGAAAGGCGGGTGGAAGTTCCGAGCGTAACGTTTGGATGATATCATCAGCCGACTACGGTAGCTATGATAACATGCGCCCTGCCGGCGCGCAATATTCGAGAGTGATCTTGTCAAGTTCTCGGGTTTACAAACGCGTCCGGGGGCCGTACTTTTCATGTATAACGACCAAGGAGCGATGCGGAAGATGAAAGCCATCCGTGTGAAGCAGTCAGGCTCGGCCGAGGTTCTGGAATGGGACGACGTTCCCGATCCTAGTCCGGCCGAGGACGGCGTTGTGATACAACACCGATATGTGGGATTGAACTACATCGATACCTACCACCGCAACGGCCTCTACCCGATAGACCCGCCGTTTACACCCGGTCTCGAGGCGGCGGGCGAGGTGGTTGCGGTAGGCAGCGAGGTGCGCGAGTTTGCACCGGGTGATCTTGTTGCGTATACCGATTGTCTCGGCGCGTATGCCGAGTACGCCGCGGTTCCGGCTTCGCGCGTGGTTTCGGTCCCGGAGGATCTCGGTGCCGAGCGCGCGGCCGCGGCGATGCTGCAGGGGCTCACCGCGCATTACCTCACCGAGAGCACCTATGCGGTGAAGCGCGGAGATACCGTGCTGGTGCACGCCGCCGCCGGCGGAGTGGGGCTGCTTCTGGTGCAGCGCGCGAAACACAAAGGCGCGCGGGTGATCGGGACGGTTTCTACCGACGAGAAAGAGCGGCTCGCGCGTGAGGCCGGCGCCGACGAGATCATCCGCTATAACGAGGTTGATTTCGTCGAAGAGGTTCGGCGGATTACCGGGGGTGAACGGTGCGAGGTGGTGTACGACGGGGTGGGCCGAAGCACCTTTGCCGGTAGCCTCGACTGCCTCAAACCGCGGGGTATGCTGGTTTCGTTCGGGCAATCGAGCGGCAACGTCGAGTCTTTTGCCCCGGCGGTGTTGGCGCAGAAGGGGTCGCTGTTTCTCACGCGCCCGAGCCTGATGGACTACGTCCGCGATCCCGCGGAGCTTCGTAGCCGCTCCGGGGAGCTGTTCTCGTGGTTGAAATCGGGCGAACTCACGATCCGGCTGGATCGCACGCTTCCGTTGAAGGACGCCGCCGAGGCGCATCGCTTGCTCGAGGGCCGCGAAACCAGCGGTAAGGTGCTGCTGCAACCATAGCGCGCTGCGCACGTGGGGGCAAGCGCTATATTGGTAGATATGAGTTACGACACGGGGCGAGGCGCGATCCGCCGCGAGCGGATCGTACGATTTCTTCAGACGGCGCTGTTGTTCTCTCTCATGGTGCTGCTGTTCGGCTGGATCGGCGTGCGAGCGTTCGGGCCCACGCTGTTTTCGGCCTTCCTCGGTATGCTCGTCGTCTCGATACTGGTGAGCTCCGGAGCCTCGCCGCGACGCGTGCTGGGGCGCGGTGTGTTCCCGGTGTCGTGGCGCGAGGCGCCCGAGATCTATCAGATCCTGTCGGCGCTCGCCGAGCGCGCCGGGCTCAGGCAGGTTCCGCAGCTGTACTACACCGCGAGCGCGGTCCCGAACGCGGTAACGGTGGGCACCGGCGAGAACACCGCGATCGTGGTGACGCAGGGGCTGTTGAATCGGCTCTCCCGGCGTGAGCTCGCGGGGGTGCTCGCGCACGAGGTTGCGCACGTCGTGAACAACGACATCAAACTTCTCACGCTCGCCGAGAGCGTGCGGCTCGCGACTACGCTCCTGTCGAAGGTGGGCCAGTTTATGTTGCTGATCACCTTTCCGTTGTTCCTGTTCGCCGGTGAGCCGCTTCCGATCGGCTTCCTGCTGCTCACGATCTTCGCCCCGGTGATGAGCGTGCTGTTGCACCTCGCGTTGATGCGGGCGCGCGAGTTCGAGGCCGATCTCACCGCGGTGCGCTTAACCGGCGATCCGCGCGCGCTCGCGGTGGCGCTGCAACGACTCAGTTCCGGCGGTCGCGGTTTTCTCGAGTTGCTGTTTCCGGTGCCGATGCGAAACGAGTTCAGCCTGTTTCGTACCCACCCGGCTACCGCCGAGCGCGTCCGGCGCCTGACCGCGCTCGAGCCTCAGGCCGGGAACACCCCGGTCGAGAGGTAACGATCTCCGCGGTCACAGATAATGGTTACGATCACCGCGTCGGTGCGTCCGGAAGCCTCGAGCTCGCGCGCGAGCGCCGCCGCAGCCGCCACGTTTCCACCCGATGAGATCCCGCAGAAGATGCCTTCGCGCGCGGCGAGCTCTCGAGTGGTGTGCTCGGCGCGATCCTTCGGCATCTCGCGTTTCTCGTCGAGGCGATTGGGATCGAAGATCTGCGGGCGGTAGGCTTCCGGCCAGGCGCGGATACCGGGAATGCCGCCTTCGCCGTCGGGTGCAACGCCGACGATGCGGACCGCAGGGTTTTGCTCCTTGAGGTAGCGCGAGGTGCCCATCAGCGTGCCGGTCGTGCCGGTGGAGGCGACGAAATGCGTGACGCGCCCCGCGGTATCGCGCCAGATCTCGGGTCCGGTGGATTCGTAATGGGCGAGCGGGTTGTCGGGGTTCGCAAATTGGTCGAGAATCACGCCGCGCCCCTCGCGTTCCATCCGGCGCGCGGTGTCGATCGATTCCTCCATGCTGCCTGCCTTTGAGGTCAGCACCAGCTCCGCGCCGAACGCCTTCATCGTGGCGCGCCGCTCGCTGCTCATGTGTTCCGGCATCACCAGCACCATGCGATAGCCCATCACCGCGGCCGCCATCGCAAGCGCGATCCCGGTATTGCCGCTGGTAGCCTCGATCAGGGTGTCGCCGGGTTTGATGCGCCCGGAGCGCTCGGCGTTTCGAATCATCCAGTACGCCGGGCGGTCCTTGACCGAGCCGGCCGGATTGTTGCCCTCGAGCTTACAGAGAACCAGGTTTGGGCCGTCGTATATCGACCGGAGCCGAACCAACGGGGTAGAGCCGATGCAGTCCTCGATGGTGTGGATACGCATCTCGGCCTCGTGGTGTTTGTCGCTGTACATACCGCTACTATACTGCGCGCTATCGACGGTCGTCGAGCTTCTGCATGCGTTGCGGCGTGCGGTGCGATTCAAGCCGCGCGACGATCTCATCGGCGCTCGGCGGGCAGCCTTCGATCTCGACCGTGGCGCCGCCGCGCGAGCTCGGCCCGCCCCCGCCGGCACGCGCGGGATCGGCGCGCTGCGAACCGCGCGCCGCTCTGTGCTCGCGCACCGGGCAGTCGCCCACGAGAATCGTGCGCCCGCCGGCGTTCGGCCTGCGGTCGGTGCCCGAACCGCCGGCCGCAGCGCCGCCCGCGCGCGCTTCACCGGCCGCACCGGCGGCGTTTTGCCCGATTCGAACGGTATCGCCGGGCTGCAGCCGCCGCTGCTCGCTGAGACGCTCGAGCGCGAACTGCAGGTTTGCGTAACAGGTCGAGCAGACCGAGCCGACCTCGATGCTGCAGCGATAGCGCTTCGAGCCGAGCGGCTCGGCCTGCGCGCGCTGCGCGCTCTGGGCGCCGGCGGAGCGGTTGAGCTCGCGCAGATCGGGCCTGAACGAGGGAAGATTCAGTCCGCGAAAGCGCGCGTACTGCGCGAGATGGGCGATCTCGCGGGGTGCAAACCCCAGCGTCTGCGCCGCGAACACATCGACCGCGAGCGGGTCGTAGCCGGCCGCCATCACGCCGAGGTTCACCGGATTGCCGCCGAGCTCGCTTCTGAGGTCTCCGTAGGCGCCGTCGGCGAGGATGAAATCGGGGCGTACGAGCTCGGCGAGCTGCGCGATCGCGCGTTCGAGGTCGGTGCCGTGAAATCCGCTCTTGAGCTGCGGCGGCATCACGCCTTTGAGGTTCTTGAGGCTGCAGGTCATCCGCGTCTGGCAGTGGGCCTTGATCACCGGGATATTCACCAAGTAGTCGCAGCGCGCGACGGTTTGCGAGATCGAGAGCTCGCGAAACGGCCCGGCGCTCTTGGTCGGCACCGTCACGAACCGGTCGCGCTCGATATCGAGCAAGCGCACCCCGTGCCGCGCCGCGATCTCGTCGTAGCCGCAGATCGAGAACGCGCGCGTGGCGGATTCTCCCATCCCGCTGCCGTCGGCGATCGTGATCTCCTGCACGCCGTGCTCGCGGAGCATCACGACGAGCGCCTCCACCACCTCGGGACGCGTGTTTGCCCCGAGCCAGTTGCGCCGAGAGAGCACGATGTTGGGTTTCAGGACCACCGTGCTTCCGGGCCTGAGCGCGCGAAACGGCTCGAGCGCCTCCACCAGTTGTCGTACCGGAGCCTCGGCCTCTGAGCTGTAGACCACCGCGACTCGAGGATCGAGTTCGAGTTCCGTGCTTCGCTTCATAACCCTTCAACTGTAACATACGCGGCCGAGTTTTGTGGGCGCCGCGAGCCGGGGCTCAAGCCGCGACGCGAGCCGCGCCGCGAGCCGCGCCACGAGCCGCGCCACGACACGACCGGTGAAGACCGGTGGAGACCGGTGGGCGGTTCCACCGGGGGGAGCCTTCGCAGTACAATGATCGGCGATGACCTTCTACTGGTACGATCTTGAAACCTTCGGGCGGCACCCGCAGTACGACCGCATCGCGCAGTTCGCCGGAGTACGCACCGATGCGGAGCTGAAGCCGATCGAGGAGCCGTTGGTGTTGTACTGTCGCATCACCGACGACTACCTGCCGGACCCGGCCGCGTGCCTCGTAACCGGGATCACGCCGCAGGTTACGCGCGAGCGCGGTATGCCGGAGTACGAGTTTATCTCGCGTATACACCGCGAGTTGATGCGCCCAAACACCTGCACCGTGGGGTACAACAGCATCCGCTTCGACGACGAGTTCGTGCGCAGTTGTCTGTATCGCAACTTCTTCGATCCGTACGAGCGCGAGTACGCCGGCGGGAACTCGCGCTGGGATCTCTCGAACGTTGTGCGGGCGATGCACGATCTGCGCCCCGACGGCATGCGCTGGCCGCGCAACGAGCACGAGCGGCCCGACTTTCGGCTCGAGCGGCTGGCCGAGGCCAACGACCTCACACACGAGAACGCCCACGATGCGCTCTCGGACGTATATGCCACGATCGGATTGGCGAGATTGATTCAGGCCGCACAGCCCAAGCTGTTCTCGTTCTTCTTTCGTCGGCGCAAGCGCGCCGAGGTCGCCAAGGTGATAGACCTGCACCGGCGCGAACCGTTCCTGCATACCTCGTCGCTCTACACTCGAGAACGCGGCTGCACCACGGTGCTCGCTCCGCTCACGGTAGACCCCAACAACCCCAACGCGGTGCTGTGTTACGACCTGCGCTACGATCCCGAGCTGCTGCTCTCGGCTCCGGTTGAGCTCGTTCGAGAGCGCTTGTTTACACCGAACGAGGCGATGCAGGAAGACGAAGAACGCATACATATCACCTCGGTGGCGCTGAACAAATGCCCGGTTGTGGCGCCGCTGAGCGTTCTCGACGACGTCGCGGCCGAGCGCCTGCAGATAGATCTCGCCGCCGCCGAGGCGCGCCGAGCGCGTCTGCTCTCGGAACCGCTCTTGACTCAAAAGGTGACGAGCGCGTTTTCGGGTCGCGTGTTCGAGGATCCCAAAGACCCCGATCTCCAGATATACTCAGGCGGCTTCTTTCAAGACGCCGACCGCGAACGTTTTGCCGAGATACACGCCGCGGCCGATGCGGCGGCCGCCGGGGAGTTTGGGCCGCTGCAGAGCTTACGCCCTTCGTTCGAGGACCCGCGCATCCCCGAGATGCTGTGGCGCTTCATCGGGCGCAACTATCCCGAGAGTTTCAATTCCGAGCAACGCAAGCGTTGGCTGAGCTTCTGTGCGGGACGCATCCTGTTTCCGCCGTCCGGAGCCGGGATAGACCTCGCCGAGTTCGAGAAGAAATGCCGCAAGTTTGCCCAGGACAAAAACATGCCGCCGGCGCGCAAGGCTACGGTTCACGCGCTGTCGCAATGGGCGGCGCGCCTGCGTACAACGGTACTCGAGTACTCACCGCAGTAGCGACGCTGTGCCTACCTCGCGCGTTTTCTGAGCGGGTTTTTTGCCTCTTGGTAGATGCGCTTCCCGAGCCACTCTACCTCAGCCTCGGGGTAGGTCTCGAGCACGCGGTCGAAGTAGCGCGAGAGCTCGGTCGCGAGCTCCTGATCGGTGCTCCGCATGCGCGACTCCACATTTGTCTGCAGCCCGGCGTCGGTGAAGTTAAGCGACCCCAGATACGAAATCTGCCCATCGATCAAATACAGCTTCACATGATGAAACGGCGTTGCATCGGCTCCGGCGCCGATATAGAGGTCGAAAGGCTTGTCGGTGATCTCGATCTTCATCACCTAGAGATATAACACAGTGTTGCTTGATTGTCTTACAGAAACTGCCTTACACGAACTGCCGCAGGCGCGTAACTCGAAGCGGAGGGCGGGCCCGACGCACCGCAACGAGTCGGCGCGCGGTGCGTGTTACCGCCGGACGCCCGATGCGGCGTGCGGGACGTGCAATCGGTCGGCGAGCGTGCTTGATTCGCCGTTGGGGCGAACGCGCATGGCGGCGCCGCAGGTGCAGCGGACGGAGGCGGGCGACGCGAGCGATGGTGTGCGACAAGCCGTGGCAGCGGCGAGCGAGCGCCTCGCCGGGGTGACGGAAGCGTTTGCGCGCTACCGCGAGTTTGCGCGTTCTCAGTCGACGCAGGGCGTCGCGGACCTGCGGCGCCGAGACCTGGCGCAGCTTCCAGAGAAGCATCAAGATCGTCTGTAGCACGATTGCGCTGATAACGCCGTACGACCACCACGGCAGATTCCTGCCGAACGCAAGTACGTAGATAAACGGGGCCGCGGTTGAGATCAAGAACACCGTGCTCCAGAGGCTGATCTCGCGGTGCAGCGCCTTAATGACCGCGCGCACCACCCGGTAGAGCGCGTAGTAGAACACCGGACCCGACCCGAAGTACAGCACGAGGAACACAAACGGGTTGACCTGATACGTCTCTTGAGTGATCTGGGTAAGGTGGGCGGT
>PUOW01000125.1 GCA_003552185.1 Spirochaetaceae bacterium | reverse complement strand
CGAGCCGCCGCACCGCGGTGGCAGTGTAGAGGCAGCGCAGCGCTTCAAGGAAGCGCGACCCGCAGGTGAGCCGAAAACCGGCAACCGCGATGTTGTCCTTACCCGCCCCCGGAAGCCCCGCGAGCAGACCGGAGCGCCGGTGGTGGCCGCCGGCGGGCCCGTCATTCGCCGCCCCTGTGTGCGACGCGCTGCGGCGTTCGGGGTCGAACTCCAGGAACGCGCCGAGCCGCTTATCCTGAGCGCGAACGAACGCGGCATAGGCTTCACGGGTATGGGGGGCGCCAAGTACGCGGTTCCAGTAACTCATAGCGGTCTACTTTCTGCTTTCAGGTCTGCGGTCTATAGAACGTTAGGAATGACGATAAACCGGTCTTCGAGCTCCGGCGCGTTTTCCAGAAGGTGGTCGGCGTCGGTCTCCGGGTCGCTTGCCGGTTGGTCGGCGCGAATGCGATTCCGCCGCAGCAGTGCGTGCGTGGTGGGCTCAAGGCCATCAATATCCGCTTCCGCCATTGTTTCAAAGTAGCTCACCAGCTGCTCCACAGCGGCGCCGAGGGACGCCAGTTCCTCATCGGTGAGCTCGATTTCGGCAAGATCGGCAGTAACGCGGAGCTCGTCCTCGTTCATAGGGTAGCACTATTGCACTGAGCCGGGGGTGTGTCAAGACACGGAATTTGACCGCATAATGCCCGACTTGGTATCTTTCGATAACTTGCACGGTGACAAATCATTGACTGTCACGTAATCGGTGATAGAATATAACGCTTCACCCGCACATACATTTGACCGACGAGGAGAGCCGGTGGTCAAGAAGGATTTCCCCGAGATCCATTTTTATGACCAGGACTTTGTTGATTTATACGACCAGTCCTGGGCATGGATCCAAGATTTTGCACAGAAAGGGACCACGCGCAACAAGTTCCAGGCTCGCTATATCAACTATCCGGGCAACGACACGATCAACCAGTTCGAGGCATGCATGTCGACCTTCTTCCTGGTGTACAGCAATCGCATTCTGCCCGCGCATCCGCAACTGGACAACTTCTATCAGAAGCAGGAGAAGAACGGCGCGATCCGCTCCGAGTACAACGTCCGCGACGGCAAGCCGGTGTTTCCCAAGCACAACACCGAGAGCGTCGGCCCGCCGCTGTTCGCCTGGGCCGAGTACAATATCTACCATAAGGTCGGCAACAAGAAGCGCATCAAAGACGTGATGCCCTACCTCGAAGCGTACTTCAACTGGCTGGAGACCACCTTCAAGAAGGAGAACGGGTTGTACGCAGTGCCGCTTGCGGCCACGATGATGCAGAACTCGCCGCGAAAAGGGATGAAGTACCCGATTGACTTCAATACCCAGCAGGCGATGAACGCGCTCTACATGGCCGAGCTCGGCGATCTGCTGAACGACAAAGAGATCAGCTTCCGCTACAAACGCCAGTACTTCTCGCTGAAGTCCCGCATCAACAACCTGATGTGGAACGAAGAAGACGGCATCTACTACGACCTCGACCGCAACGAGAATCAGGTTCGCGTCAAGACGATCGGGTCGTTCTGGCCGCTGCTGGCCGAGCTTCCCAACGAGGCCAAAGCCGAGAAGCTCATCGCTCACTTGCGCAACCCGGGAACCTTCGGTACCGAGAATCCGTTCCCGAGTCTGGCCGCCGACGAGCCGGATTTCAGCGAGAAGGGCATGGGCTTCCGCGGTTCGGTCTATCCGCCGTTCACCTTCATGGCCGTCAAAGGCCTCGAGAAGTACGCCGCCTACGACCTCGCCCGCGAGTGCGCGATTCGTCATCTCTACTACATGCTCGACACCCTCCATCCCGAGGGTCGTGAGAAGGGCAACGTCTGGGAGGCCTACGCGCCGCGCCGGGACGGGCCTGCCCAGTGGCCCGGCAAGCAAGGCTTCCCGCGCGAGCAGTTTCTGCTCTACACCGGGCTCTCGACCATCGCGCTGATGATCGAGAACGTGCTCGGCCTGTACGTGAGCCTCCCGCGCAAGACCGTGGACTGGATCGTGCCTACGCTCGAGATCATGGGGATCGAGAACCTCTCGCTCAAACGCAACATGATCACGATCATGTCGAACAAGAGCGGCCGCGGGTGGGAGATTCGCCTGGAATCAGAGAAGCTCTATTACTTTACGATCGACATCCTCGGCAAGAAAAAGAAGACGCTCCCGATTCCTTCCGGCAAGTGCTCGATGCTGATCGATAAGCTGTAACGAAACGCCGCGGGATCGGCGCGCGCGGCTCGAATCGCTGCTACGGAGCGCTGTCAGGGCGCCGTCTCAGCGCTGCGCCCGAAACTGCCGGCGCCGCTGCGCTTCTCGCCAGGCTCGGCCGCCGGCGTGAGCCCGTCTTCCTCGACTTTCTTACGCAGCTCAGCGATATGCATCGCCGGATACACGCCGGTGGGGCAGACCCGGCTGCAGTTCAACGCACGCGTGCACGGCCAGGCGCCGCGCTCGGTATTCACCTCGGCGAGCAGCTCCCTGCGCCGTTCGGGCCGGTTGATGATCTCACGGTTATGCGCAGCAAGCGCGGCCGGCCCCATGAAGGATTCGGTCACCGGACACGACGAGAGGCACAAGCCGCACTCGATGCAGTCCTCGAAACGCTCCCAGCGGTCGACCTCGTACGGCTTTCGGCCCTCGCGGTTGACCTCGCTCTCGCGAATGTAGGTTGCGTTCCGGGGGAAATCGACGAACAACGGGCTCGGGTCCACCGCAAGGTCCCCGAGCGGCTTCATCGTGCGCAACGGCTCAAGGTCAATCGTATCGCGGTCCAGCGCCGTCGCCTGCGTCAGGCACGCGAGCCGCCGCTTACCGTTGATCAGCATCCCGCAGGTTCCGCACGAGCCGTGATGGCAGGAGTGGCGGTACATCAGCGAGGTGTCCTGATCGCGCCGGATAACCTCGAGCGCATCGAGCACCGTCATGCGCTCGTTCACCGCGAGAGAGAACTCCTCGCGCCGGACGTTACACTCGGCCCCCTCGGAGTCGATATTGCTGCGATATATGCGAACGGTGCATTGCTTTTCGTCCATAATGCCTCCCAATAAAGGCTTTCCCAACACGCGCCTCAGGTGAAGTACGCGCGATGCGACAGCAGCTCGGTGTTCGCAGTGCGGCACGGCTCGTCGATGCCGAGCTTGGCGCACACAAGATCGACGGTCTGTTCCGCCATTGCGCGCAGCACGGTCGCTTTCCCGCCGATGACGCTCAGCAGGCCCTCGCGCCCGTCGCTCTTGCCGTGGTCGACGACGCTGAAATCGCGGCTGAGATTGCGCGCATCGTCGGCGCTGCTCGCCGCGCCGACCAACGGGCGCGCGGCGATCCAGGCGGCGTGATACTTCTGGGCGCTGAAGCTCGGAACCAGCGTGTCGGCGCATGCGTACATGTTGGCGATGTCTTCCTCCGGAACGGCGATATCGTCCGGGTCGTCAGTCCTGTATTGGGTGGTACCGATTATCGAAAGCCCGCGTTGGGGCACCAGGATATCGCCGTCATCGGCCGGATGAAGGTGGCTGATCACCATATTGGTGAGCCGTTTGCGCACCGCCACCATGGTTCCCGGGCCTGGGGTTATCGGGATCTCTACCTCCGCCATCCGCGTCACCTGTCCGGCCCAGGCGCCGGTGGCGTTGATCACGAGGTCGGCGCCGATGGTGCGCTCGGAACGCGTCTTCAAATCGTAGGCCTGGACCCCGGTGACTGCGCTGCCCCCATAGCGAAAACCGGTCACCGGTGTGAAGGTGTGGATCGC
The DNA here is from genome assembly GCA_003552185.1 of Spirochaetaceae bacterium. Lineage (GTDB taxonomy): Bacteria > Spirochaetota > Spirochaetia > DSM-27196 > SLAA01 > B1Sed10-166. Next base: position 3,928 of record PUOW01000125.1, on the reverse strand, counting down.
CGCACCGTTTCGCCTTGCGGTTGCGAAGAACTGCAGCGGCAGGCGCCAGGCGTCAAGAGTGCCGTCCGGCACCATAACCACCCGCTTTATCTGCGGATTGAGATTGGGCTCCATCTCACAGGCCTCGGCAACCGGAACCTCCTTGATCGGGATTCCGGACTCCACGCATGCCTGAACGAATACCGGCACATGCGCGAGATCTTCGTCGTCGAGCGCCACGAACAAGCCGTAGTTATCCTCAATAGACTCTTTCGCGATCCGCTTGAGGATGTATGTTTCCTGCATGCATTCGCGGGCGATCGAGCGGTCCTTGACCGCGTAGCGAGCGCCGGAATGCAGCTGCCCATGATGGCGCCCGGTAGTACCGGAGGTCAGCTCACCGCGCTCCACGAGGGTTGCCTCAACCCCGCGCAGGCGAAGGTCGTGAATGATCGCCGCTCCGGTGCCCCCGCCGCCAATCACCACAACATGATAGCTACTCAAGGGACCCCCTTTTTGAAGCCAGATTATAGCAGCGGAACACCGGGCTGACAATGTTTACCAAAGCAGGAAGCTTTGTAATGGGCAACTCGTCACCAGATCATCACCCGCTCGCCGTCACGAAAGATGCTGATGCGCTTGGTTGACTCCGAAACCGCGATCGCCACCGCCGAGGTGACCGCGGTTATGGTGGCGGCCGCTGCGTGGCGTGCCCCGAGACCGGAGGGGATATCGGTGAACGGTACCTCGGTGCGGATATAGGTGCCGGCCGATTCAATGACCCCGTCACCGCGAATCACGAACGCCCCATCGATCCGCGAGAACTCTTTGACGGTCTCCTCGAGAATCGGATCGAGGATATTGCACTCATCCTCGTCGTAGCCGTGAAACGGGTTGATGACCAGCTGCTGCGTATGTTCCGAGACGCGCTCGAAATCCCCCACCACGAAGAGCGTCCCGGTAGGCTTGCCCTCGCGCCCCTCTTCGGCAATCTCGCTCGCAATCTGGATGACGCGTGAAAACACCACCTCCTGCAGATCAGGCGGCCGGCGCGTGGATTGCAGCGAGAAAAAGACGCCGAACTCCCGGCTGATGTCGGTGAACACGATGCTGTCGAGCGTCCGCGAGGCGGTGTCGCCGAAAACACTGATCACCGTGTCACCGCGCTGGAGCACCCCTTTGGAGAGGATGAAAAGCAACGACATCTCGATCACGTTTGAACGCCGGAGCCCGCGAAACGGCAGCTGAATCACATCGGCGAATCCATAGTCGAGGCGTTCGTAAATCGTGGAGTCGCGGGTAATCAGAAAGACCGGCGGAGACTGCGGAACCGAGCTATCGAGAAACGCGAGCGTACCGAGCCCGTCGGGATGCAGCAGGACCGCCCGGGAACCGGTTTCCTCGGCGATGGTGAAGGCGTGGCGCACCGTGCTCGCCGCCACTCGCAGAGTTTCAGGCTCGATCGTAAGCCGTGTCCGCGCGCTCGGCCGCCGCAGCGCCTCGAGCGCCTCATCGCAGTCGCGGCAGGCGATCAGGCTTTCACGCAGTACCGGATTGGAGAACAGCCGCGCGATGGAGCTCAGCAGCTGAATCTGGTCGAGCTGCGCATACACGATCAGCACGACAATATGAACGCGCTCCTCGACTCCCGGATCCCACTGAAGCCCTTCGGGGCTGATTCCAAGCGCAACCGAGGAGCTCGGCGCCCACTCCATGCGGGCATGCGGCAACGCCACCCCCGACCCGACGAACGTGGAAATCTGCCGTTCACGGCGCTTGACCGCGTCGCTGACCTCCTCAGCCGGCAGCTTTGCCTCTGATTCAACCAGTTTCGCGAGCGCATCGATACATTCGTCCTTGCTCATGGATGAATTGAGCAATATCGTCCGTTCGACCGAAAAGTGGCGTTCTATCTCCATTAGGTCTCCTGCGGCGTTACATCCGCTGCGTTCTCAGCGACGGGCGGTACTCGGCGCCGAGCAGGCGCTCACGCCAGACCGCCGACGCGCGATCCTCGCGGGCGCCATTGAGCTCGATGCCGCTGATACAGCCGTTCTCCACGTAAACCCGGGCGACCCCACCGCCGAGCCGGACAGTTTCCTCGAACCGCGGCGTCTTGCCGTACACCCAGTCCCACGAGCGGTATTCATCCGCACGGGCGAGAATCTGCTCACGCGCGGCGACGAACGCAGCGTCGAGCTCGTGCACTGCGGCGCGCGATCCTGCGACGCTCGCCCCTACCGCGCCGCCCCAACGATCCAGGAACGCACCGATCAACGCATCGGCGACCCGGCCCATTAGCTCGGCCGGAGCGTCCGGACTCCCCGCCCCACCGGGCACCAGATCGATCAGGTTGGCGACCGTTGAGCGCACCGAGGCGATACCGCGGCTGCGGATCTCGGCCGGGGCGGGTTTGAGCACAGCGGAGAGCCGCGCAAGGTCGGCCGCGACCAGCACCGTCCCGTGGTGAAAGGAGCGCTCGCGCAGGTGCTTGAACGCGCTGCCGGAGATCTTGTAACCGCCGCAGACGAGGTCGTTTCGCCCCGAGCGCTCCGCCGCAACGCCGAGCGTCCGAAGCGCCTCGACGACGAGGTCGAAATTCGCGTCCTGATCGTAGTCCTCGCGCCGGCTGAACAGCGTGAAGTTGAGGTTCCCGCGGTCGTGATACACCGTTCCCCCGCCGCTTTGCCGGCGCGCCAGCACCACGCCCTCCTGCGCCATGAGCTCCGGGTTGCATTCAATCCACGGGTTCTGATGACGCCCGATGACCACGGCCGGGTCGTTGACATACAGCAGCAGCGCACGCTCGGACAGCGGCCGGTTGCGCAGCAGGTAATCCTCGATAGCCAGATTGAGAAACGGGTCAACCAACGAAGACCGATAAACCGCCACAGCTTGATTCATGTGCCACCCGTAGTATACTGGTTCGCGCCGCGGGCATCAAACGCACCGAGGTAGGAGCCCATCGCCATAAGAGCCCATTGCCAAAGGGGGAACCTACCATATCCATCCGTCTGGTCGTTTTTCTCGGTAATCCGGGAAAGCAGTATGCAGCAACCCGCCACAACGTAGCCCGCATACTGCTCGATCACCTTTCGTTCGCAGACGAGCTCAGCTGGAACACCAAGTTCAAGGCGCGCATCGCCGAGCATCGGCCGCAGCCGGGCGAGCCGGTGCGGTTTCTGGTTCCCGACGATTACATGAACCGCAACGGCATCAGCGTGGCGCTCGCGGCACAGTTCTACAAGCTCGAAGCCGGAGAGATCCTAGTTGCACACGACGATCTGGAGTTGCCGTTTGGGAGGGTGGCGATCCGCACCGGCGGCGGCCTCGGCGGCCACAACGGTCTGCGCTCGGTCAGCGAGCGGTTGGGAACCAGGGAGTTTCAGCGCCTGCGAATCGGGATCGGGCGCCCGCCGCGCGGTTCGGTGCAGAGCTATGTGCTCAGCCGTTTCACCGCCAAGGAAGAGGCCGAGCTCGGCGATGTCCTCGCCGAGGCCGCCGCCGCGTTGTCCCGCGCCCTCGGGGCATGATGCCCCTGCGGGGCGCAGGCCGGCGAGCTCTGCCGCGCCGTCAGCCGAGGGGCACCCGGCCGCGGAGCGAGCGCGCGATCGTGAGGCGGTCGGCGTACTCGAGGTCGCCGCCGACCGGCAGCCCAAGCGCCAGGCGTGAGATCGTGATCCCGCGGTCGGCGAGGAGGCGAGCGATATAAAGCGCGGTGGCGTCGCCGTCGACGGTGGGGTTTGTGGCGATGATCAGCTCGCGCGTGCCTTCCTTCTCCACACGCGACTGCAGCGAGGCGATATTCAGTTGCTCGGGGCCCACGCCGTCGATCGGGGCAATCACGCCGCCGAGCACGTGGTAGGTTCCGCGGTACTCCCCCGACGCCTCGAGCACAGCCACGTCCTGCGGATGCTCCACCACGCAGATCGCGCTGCGGTCGCGTTGG
>PUOW01000280.1 GCA_003552185.1 Spirochaetaceae bacterium | reverse complement strand
CCCGTGAGGCCTGGAGAGCAGGCGAGTCCTGGGGGTGACGGCTCGGCTCCGCCCGCCGTGGTTACGCGCATGGGTAACCTTCTGACCTTGCCTCGCGCGGTGCGGCGTCGGCACCTGCCGTTCTACGTGCTGGTGCGCGGCCTGGTGAGTACCGAGATCAAACGGCTCTCGCGCATCCCTGGGCTCGGCGGCCTCTGGAACGTGGTGCTTCGTCTGCACTGCCGCGCGGCGAGACAGGTGTACGTGGCGTATCGAGAGATCGCCGAGGCGGCCGCCCGGTATCGCACCGCAGGTCAAGATCCGCCGATTGTGTTTCCAAACGCCGTGGACCCCGAGCTCTTCCCCGAGCGTGATCACGTCGAGGCGCGCCGGCGTCTTAACCTGCCGTGGGATCGTGATTCGTTCGTGGTAGGCTTTGTCGGCAGTCTGCAGGAGCGGCACCTGGTTCACGTGTTGCTGGACGCCGCGGCTGCGGTGAGCGCTGAGACGCCCCGCCTCCGTCTCCTCGTTGTGGGCGACGGGCCCGAACGCAACGCACTGCAGGCGCAGGCCGAGCACGCCGGCATTGCCGACAGGGTGCTGTTCACCGGGTTCGTTCCGCACGAGCGCATCGGTGAGTATATGGCGGCCTGCGATCTGCTCTACGGTCTCGTAGACCCGCTCGAACCGCAGAACCCCATAAAGTGCTACGAGTATCTTGCCGCCGCGAGGCCCATAATCAGCTCCAAAAAAGAAGAGCTTGCGTTTGTGGAACACCAAGACCTCGGCTTCATCGTTGCCGACGCCTCGGCAGCCTTGGTTGCCGAGGCGATACGAGCCGCCGCCGAACGCACGCCCGCAGAGCTGCTCGAGATGGGACGTCGTGGGCGCCGCTACGTGTTAACCCACCACACCTGGGATCAGCTCGTTTCACGGATTCTTGCCGACTACGAGCGGCTGCGCGAGGACAACTCTCGGTAGGCGCTCAGCGCCGAGAGATGTACCAACCCCACCTTCGCCGGGATCGTCGTGAGGCCGAGGCTGAGTGCCATCGCCAAGCGATGATCTCCCTCCCCCCCAAAAATCAACTCACCGTCTTGCCCCAGATGCACCAGTACCCCGTGCCACTCGCGGCTCGGTGCCATGCGATGCAGCCGGCGGCGCAGCATCCCCTTTATTCCTTCCCGCCGCACCAACGGCGCGCGATACGACTCGCGTAGTTCCCCCTCGGTGCGGATCTGCTCAAACACTTCGTCGAGCGCTCTACACCGGCTCAGCACGTCCTCGCGCGTTCGGCAATCGGACACATGCCCGCGCGGGTTGGCCTCGATCTCGGCAAGCATCCGCGCCACCTCCCCCGAGTCTTCCCAGCTCAGCCCGTCTCTAAACCGTCGCAGCCCGCACGCGATCGGCGGATAGCTGTACAGGTCCGCCGCCTCGTGCCAGAACTCGCGCTCGGTGACCGTTCCCGACAGCTCGCTGATCTTCAGAAGCTCGCCCTCGACGGTGGTGCGCTTTCTAACGTAGCGGCCGATCTCGGCGGGGTTCACGTAGATGCGCGCCGCATAGCGCGGCGCGCCGCGCCCGTAGCGACGCCGGTTCGTTATCTCGGTCTGAAGCAGTCGTTTCAGCATGCCGCGCCGGGCTCAGTACGAGAGCGAGATCCCGACGCGCCCGTAATGCCGCACGCCGTCGTTGCCCTTTTCCGGCACCGGGCGGTTGACCCAGGTTCGTTCCGGGTCTTGCGGGTCGCCGGCGAACTCCTCGGTGTAGCCGCCGCGCGGCCGGCGGTTCCAGCCGTACTCAAAGGTGTAGCCGAAATCAAACCCAAACACGCCCGCCGCGCCCTCGGTTTGGCGTAGCCACTCCACCGTCACCGGCAGCTTGATTCGCGCGTCGAAGCCGAGTTGCAGAATACGTTCAATCACGTCTTGATTGAGAAAGTTGAGCTCGTCGAAGAGGTTCTCATCCGATTTGTTGCCGGAATCGAGCAGGCTGCCGTCGCTGGTGCCGATCTGGCTCCAGCTTTCGTCGTCGTACGCGCCGTCCGGTGTGGCGTTGGCGTGCCGGTGGAAGGTGGTGTGCAGGTCTACCGTCATGAACCGATTCAGCCGCACGTCGGTGCGGAGCCTTACACGGTCGGAGTTGGGATCCATATCGGCGATATGCTGTCCGTGGTGCGTGTAGTTCTGGTAGTTGATCTGCGGGCGGTCGCGAACGGTGTCGTCGTCTACGTGGTAGGCACGGTCGGCCTGCTGCTTGCGCCGGTGGGTGTAGGTGTACGGCAACACCATCGAGTAGTCGGCGCTCACGCGTTCTATCCTCGATTCGTCGGGGTTCCAGCGCCCGCCGAGCTGCCACGCGGCTTTGTACTTGGTGTCGAACTCGCCCCGGAGCATATCGTTGAAGCTTAAATCGCCGATGTACACATTGGTTGAGGCGGCAAAGTTGTTCGGCAGCCGTGCGTTCACGCCGAACCCTATAAACGCGGTGTCTTTCTCGCCGTAGTAAATCTGGTTGTAGATCAGGACCGAGGTCGGGAGCAAATAAATGGGGTCGAAGCGCTCTCCGAACGTGATGCTCTCGTGCAGCGACACATCGAGCCAATCGAGGAGGTGAAAGGTGAGCGCGTGAAACGCGAGGTACTTGTCGGGATACATCAGCACACCGTCGCGTTGGTAGCCTTCGTCGGGATCCCAGTGCGACCCGTCGTCTTTTGTTGCGGTTAACGACATCAGCGAGTGCTGATAGGTGAACCGATCGCTTCGGAACGTGAACGAGTACTGGCCGGTGTGAGGCGCATTCTCGCTCATGATGATTCCGCCCTCGTAGAACGGGCCGTAGGTGTTGCGCGCGAGGCCGGCCTGAAAATAAATCGAGTCGGAGCCGTAGGCGACCATGCCCTGTACGCCCGGCCCAACCAAGAGATCGCGGCCGCGGACACCAACCTGGCTGTCGTCGCGCATGTAGTCGTACCGGGTGCGCTCGTTGTACGGGAAGGCGTCCTCACGGCGCACCTCTTCGTCTACTACGTACATTCCTACGGCGCCCGCAATGCTGAGGTCGTCGAGCAGAAACCCAGCGGCCTCAACCGTGGTACCGGTAACCCCGAAGTGGTCGGCCTTGGTGGCGTGAAACTGGCTGTGGTGGTGCCCGCGTAGCTGCAGGCGCAGTCCGCTATCTCCCACATCGGCAAACTGCTTTAGGTACGCCTCGGCCCGCGCCGCGTCGCCGGAGGTGCCTCGCGCCGCCACGTCGCGCAACGCCGATTCCACCACCTGCTGGGGGTACGGCCGCAGATACGGAAGCGGCCGTGAAAGGTAGCCTTTGTCTTCCCAGATCTGCAGATAGCGATACACCTCGTCGTTGAGGTTCGTTAAGATTCGAGCTTCGGACAACTCGTCCGCCAATCCTACATCGTCTAAACTCAGATCCTCGCCGGCCACGGTGCCGACGGCGATCGGTATTATGACAAGGGCGACAACGAGCGGATTTAGACGCAATCGAAACCGGGGAAACACAGGCACACCTCCCTCACTGATCTTGGCGCTTGTATCGCGCCATTATATCGGGGATGTGCTCAAAACGCCACTGTCACCGGTGGCCGTGTCGCCGTCGGTCGCCTTGATTGTTTACAGTCGTTCTATCGCGTCGAAGCGCATTCCTCGTGAGCGAGGGAAGCGATGCACGTGGGCGCGAATGCGCCGGTCGCCCTGCAGCTCCATGTGACTCATACGAAACCGAAGAAAAGCACGCCGGGCTCGAACCCCGAACCCGTCGGCAAAGAGGCTCTCCTCCACCGTCGCGAACCCGAAGTGTGTTTCCATATCAAAGTAGGCGACATCAAGGAAATCGGAATGCTCCTCGGAAAGGTACACATCAAACGGCGAGTCGTTTCCTCCGCCCGTGCTGCCGAGCTCAACACGCTCGATCTTCGAGACCGGAAGGAGTACCTCAATCTGCTCGTCCCCGAGACTGAAGAACTCTTCCACGTCTCGCAGGTCGTCGCCATAGATCGCCGCGCGTAAGCCTGTCTCCTTGAGGTACATCGTCATTTGGTTGAGCACCTCAAAGATCATGAGCCCTTCCTCGGCGCCGTACGACATCAGCTGATACACCTGCTTCTCCGAGAGCCGTTGCGTGCTTCGCACGTTAGGGCGCAGCTCGCGCAGCACTTCTTCTATTGAGCCCGGAACCGCGAGCTCACCGCCGTCGACCTCGGCAAGACGGGGGTTGGCGCCGAGATGATGCGAAGCCACGGGCAAGATCAGTATCGCGAGCACCGCGACCAGTGAAGTATTCGAAAGACGCTTAAACACTGCCATAGTTGTCGTAGATTATACCGCAAGGCGGTGGTGAACACCAAGGGAGGCGCGCGCCGCGGTTGCGCCCGCCGGTGGGGGCTCCGGCGGCTCGGCAGCACGGCGCCGCGGCGGCGCGCCGCCTCCCGGATGCCGGATGGAAACTCGTCGCGTCCTGCATTATACTGTGTAGAAACACGCGGTATCGCCGCTGGGCCACCGGCCCCCCAGCGTGCCGCAAGGTATTGTCGTCCTCATGCTGAAAGAACGTAGCCAGAGCCTATTACTTACATTTGTTACCACCGATTTTCTCGTCTCGCTCGGCAGTTATGCGCTTGCGATGTTCGTGCGCTTTTTTGTTCAGGAGCCGACGCTCGAGGCGTTCTACGATATCGATCTTGAAAGTTACCTGTTTCTCGGCGGGATGATGGCGGTTGTGCAGGTGGTGGTGTTTCTCGCGATCGGGCTCTACAACCAGCGCCGCGGCGTCTCAACCTCCGAAGAGTTCGCGACAATTCTCGGCGGCGTCGTGATCACGATTTTGGCCTCGCTTTCGGTCTTGTTCTTTCTGCGGGCCGAACAGATTTCACGCCTCACCGTCGGCTACTATGCGCTCTTCAACACCTTCGGCATCACCGTGTGGCACTCGGTGACGCGCAAGATACTCCAGCGGCTGCGTGCGCGCGGCTACAACGTGCGCACCGTGATGATCATCGGCACCGGTGAGGCGGCCCGTAAGCTCACCGACTTAATTAAGCATAGGCCGATGCACGGATACCGCATCATCGGCTACGTTTCCTCGGAGCGCGACGAAGGCGAGATAGGAAACGGGTCTCCGGTTCTCGGCGATATCGGCGAACTCGAGACGCTGTTGAACACGCATCGGCCTGATGTCGCGGTCTACGCGCTGCCGGATCAAGGCGGAAAGCGTTTGCGACGCGTGCTGAACCTTACCGACCAGCACGGTATTGCGCTCAAGATTATCCCGGGCTTCAGCGATCTCATCACCGCGCGAGGCAGGGTCGAGACGATGGACGGTATCCCGATTCTCACGATCCGCGATATCCCTACGCGCGAGGGCTTCAACCGTGTGCTCAAGCGCAGCTTCGATATCGCGTTTTCGGGCACGTTTTTGCTGCTGTTCTCACCGTTCTTTCTGCTGATCGCGGCGCTCGTGAAGCTGAGCTCGCGCGGCCCGGTCTTCATCAAGCAGGAACGCGTAGGGCTCGACAACCGTCCGTTCAACATGCTGAAGTTCCGCTCGATGTACGTGCAGGATCCCAACAAAGAGTTCTCGGCCTGGACGACGAAGGACGACCCCCGCGTCACCCCGATAGGTAAGTGGCTCCGCAAGCTCTCGCTCGACGAAACCCCGCAGTTTGTCAACGTCTTTCTCGGCCGCATGTCGGTGGTAGGCCCGCGCCCCGAGCGGCCCTACTTCGTGGAACAGTTTCGCGACCAGTACCACCACTACATGCGCCGCCACGCCGTAAAAGCCGGCATCACCGGCTGGGCCCAGATCAACGGCCTGCGCGGCGACACCTCTATCCAAGAGCGCATCGAGGCCGACATCTACTACATCGAAAACTGGACCTTCTGGCTCGACCTCAAAATCATCGCCCTCACCCCGTTTCGGGGCATGGTCAATGAAAACGCCTACTGAGGGTACCCGGGCCCGCCCCGCGCCGCCCACCGCGCCCGGGCCGCCCCAGCCCGCCGGCGCGCCGGACACGCCGGCGGCTCATACTTCACAAGCGCTCCCGACGCCGCGGCGCATCGCGTTCGTCGTAACCCGCGGCGACACCCCCGGCGGCGCCCAAACCCATGTGCGCGACCTGGCCGCCCGGTTGCAGGCCGACGGCGTTGAGGTCCGCGTCTTTACCGGCGCCACCGGAATCTTCACCGACGAGCTCGCCGAGCGCGGCGTTCCCTTTACGCTCATCCCCAATCTGCGCCGTGAGATCTCGCCCGCAGCCGACCTGCGCGCAGTCGCCGCGCTCGCTTCGCGCCTGCGCCGCTTCGCGCCCGATCTGGTCTCCACCCACACCGCCAAGGCCGGCATGGTGGGCCGCGTCGCCGCCCGCCTCATCGGCGCGCCGGTGGTGTTTACGGCCCACGGGTGGCAGTTTGCGCCCGGCATCCCGCCGCTGCAGCGCGCGGTGGTGTACGCCACCGAGCTTGTGCTCTCGCGCCTCAGCGCTGCGGTCATTACCGTGAGCCGCTTCGACCTGCGCCTCGCGCGCCGCAGCGCCGCCGCCCCACCGCGCCGGCTGCACCTCGTCCGCAACGGTCTCCCCGACGCGGCACCCGCACCGCCGCCGGCCGCCGCGCGGCCGCCGGCCGCCGCCGAACGTCCGCTGCGGCTCGTGATGGTGGCGCGGTTCCAGGAGCAAAAGGACCACACAACGCTGATCCATGCGGTGCATGCGCTGCGAACCTTGTATCCTACGCCGCCGCGGCCGTTGCCCAACCTGCAGCTTCAGCTGGTGGGCGACGGTCCTTTGCTGCAGGCGTGCCGCAGCCTTGCCGAGGAGCTCAACGTCGGCGACCAGATCGCGTTTCTCGGCGAGCGCGGCGATGTGGCCGAACTACTCGCCGTCGGCGATATCTACGTTCTCACCTCGCACTGGGAAGGACTGCCGCGGAGCATTATCGAAGCGATGCGCGCCGCCTTACCGGTGGTCGCCACCAACGTCGGCGGAGTAAACGAGCTTGTGGAGCACGGTCAAACCGGTTACCTCGTTACCCCGCGCGACCCCCATCGCCTCGCTGCCCGCCTCAGCGAGCTTCTTGCCGACGACGAGCTCCGTGCCCGCCTCGGCGCCGCCGGCCGCCGCCGCTACGAGCGCGAGCTCACCTTCGACGCCATGTACCACAACACGCGCCGCGTTTACGCTCACGTCCTCGCGCCGGCCCACGCCCGCGACCGCGCCCCCGCCTGGCCGTAGCCGCAGGCGGCCTACTCAACACACCAGTCGGTAGCCCAGTCGGGAAGCTCGCGGCCCACGCCCCCACCGCCGGCGGCCCCCGCCTCCGCCGAGTCAGGCCCCCCGCTTCCCGCGTGCCCCGCGCGCCCGGCGCGCTCGGCCAGGTCGGGCTCTCGCTGTACGGGCTCGGGCAGGTCCGGCGGGAAGAAGCGATACTCAAGCCCGTACTCGCGGAAATCCTGGTTCGGCGGAACCCAGTGGGGCTCTCGACGATGTCGACGCTTAGTTTCGCGCGACCACCGCTTCAACCGGTACCACCGTGGTATCAGGTCGTGGATCTTGCAGTAGTCGATCTCAAAGCGCTTCATCTCGCGATGAAAGCGCTGCCGCTGCGTGAACCACGCCGGCATGTCGTACTCGCGGATGAACGGCTCGTCGGTGATCATCGGCCACGAAAAATGCCGCTTGCCGCTTCTGCGTCCCCAGTTTCCCTCGACCGTGTTCGCGAT
>PUOW01000359.1 GCA_003552185.1 Spirochaetaceae bacterium | reverse complement strand
GGGTTTCGTGGCGTTGTGATCACCGATTCGCTTGCCATGGGTGCGCTGCGCGGCTATGGTGAAGGCGAGATCGCGATTCGAGCGCTCGAGGCCGGTGTGGATATCATCCTGCGCCCCTCGAGCCCCACCGCGACCTACCGGGCGGTGCTCTCGGCGGTTGAGGACGGCCGGCTGAGCGAACAGGAGATCGATCGCTCGGTGCGGCGCGTGCTGCGGCTTAAGTTCGACCGCGGCCTGATCGGTCCGGCTTTGCCCGAGGACACGCTGCTCGGTCCGGAGGATGTGCTCGGATCGCCTCGCCATCGTGATCTGCAGCGGATTATCCTCGAGCGCACCGAGCGGAATCGCAACGACACGGAGGGAACAGAATGAGCGAACGTATCACCGCCGGGCTCCCGGCCGATTTTGTCTGGGGTGCGGCCACCGCATCGTACCAGGTTGAAGGGGCGGTACACGCCGACGGGCGGGGCCCGAGCATCTGGGACGCGTTCTGCGCGACGCCGGGCGCGGTGGCGCACGGGCACACCGGAGAGACCGCGGTCGATCAATACAACCGCTACGCCGAGGATGTGGCGTTGATGCGCGAGCTCGGGCTACATCGCTATCGATTCTCGATCGCGTGGCCGCGAGTGCAACCGCACGGCTCGGGGAAGCCGAACGCGCGCGGCTTCGATTACTACGCCCGCTTGATCGATGCGCTGCTCGCCGCCGGCATCGAACCCGCGGTGACGCTGTACCACTGGGATCTCCCGCTGGCGCTGCAGGACTCCGGCGGTTGGCCGGAACGCGACACCGCCTACCGCTTCGCCGAGTACGCCGAGCTGTGTTACCGTGCGTTCGGCGACCGCGTGAAGAGCTGGATCACGCTCAACGAGCCGTACTGCTCCGCGGTTCTCGGCTATCTCGAAGGCGTGCACGCGCCGGGCGAGCGCGACCGGCCGCGCGCCTACCGCGCGATTCACCATCTGATGCTCGCGCACGGGCTCGCGCTCGAGGCGTTTCGCGCAGGCGGCTACGACGGCGAGATCGGGATCACGCTCAACACCCAGACCCCGTGCCCGGCAACGCAACGCGAGGAGGACCGGGCCGCCGCCGATCGTGCCGCCGACCTCCAGACGCATATGTTCCTCGATCCGCTGATGCACGGCAGCTATCCCGAGCGCCATCTCGCCGCGTATCCGGAGGTATCGATGCCGATCGCGGACGGCGATATGAGCGTGATCGCGAAGCCGATCGATTTTCTGGGGCTCAACTGGTACTGGGAGGACGTTGCGGCGGCCGATCCCGACCATCCCGAGGGTTTTCGACTCTGCCCGCGCTACCAAGACGTCACCGAGATGGGCTGGCCGGTGGTGCCGCGCGGATTCTATCGACACCTGCGGCGGCTCGACGAGCTCACCGACGGGATTCCGATCTACGTCACCGAGAACGGCTGCGCGATGCCGGACGAGCTCAGCGCCGACGGCACGCGTTGCCGTGACCCGCGGCGCGTCGCGTATCTCCGCGACCACCTCGAAGCGATGCGCGATGCCTGGCGCGACGGCGTGAACCTCAAGGGCTACTTCGTCTGGAGCTTCATCGATAACTTCGAGTGGGCCTTGGGCTACACCAAGCGCTTCGGGATCGTGTACTGCGACTACGTCGATCTTCGGCGGGTTCCCAAAGACAGCTTCTACTTCTATCGCGACGTGATCGCGGGGCATGAGTGATGCCCGCGCGGCACACGGCGCGCGGAGCCGCCGGTGCGGGGAGCGCCGGCGCAGCAGGCGGCGCGGGTGCGCCGCGGGTTGCGGTGGTCGGAGCCGGGCTCGGCGGCCTCGCGGCGGCAGTGCGTCTCGCGGCCGGCGGGTGCGAGGTGCAGCTGTTTGAGCAGAGCGCCGCCCCCGGCGGGAAGGCCGGGTCGCTCGAGCTCGACGGGTACCGCTTCGACACCGGCCCCTCGCTGTTCACCCTGCCGCAGGTATTCGATGAGCTGCTCGCGACCGCCGGGCGCCGGCTTGAGGACTACCTCGAGCTCGTGCCGCTCGACCCGGTGTTTCGCCACGCCTTCAGCGACGGCACGGTGTTCCGCGCCCCCGCCGGGCCGACGCGGTTCGCGGAGGAGGCCGAGCGTGTGTTCGGTGTTCCGCGTGCGCGAGTGGAGGCGTACCTGCGCTACTGCGAACGGCTGTATCAGATCGCGGCGCCTGTGTTTCTGAACAACAGCCTGCACGAGCTCGCCACCTTCCTGCAGCCGCGCGTGACGTTCTCGATGCTGCGCTCGCTGCAGATCGACCCGTTTCGCAGCATGGCGCGCGCCAATCGCGCGAAGCTGCGCGACCCGCGTCTGGTACAGCTCTTCAACCGCCTCGCGAGCTACAACGGCTCGAACCCGTACCGCGCTCCGGCCACCTTCAACCTCATCGGCGCGGTCGAGCAGGTGTTCGGGGCTTACGGCGTGCGCGGCGGCATCTACGCGATCCCGGCGATGCTCGCCGAGGTCGCGGCCGAGCTCGGCGTTGTGTTTCGCTACGGCACGCCGGTGCAGCGCATCCTGCGCGCCGGTGCACGCGACCGCGCGGGTGGCGGCCGGCACTCGCGCGGTCGGCACCCCGGGCGCGGCGGGCGCGTGTGGGGCGTTCAGGTCGACGGGCAGGAGTTGCGCTTCGATGCGGTGGTCACCAATCTCGACCCCGAGCGCACCTATCGTGAGCTACTCGAGGACACCGAGGCCCCATGGTACCGACGCTATCTCGAGAGCGAGCCTTCGAGCTCGGCCGTGGTGTTTCTCTGGGGTCTCGACCGTGAGTTTCCTGAGCTAGGGCTGCACAACATGTTCTACAGCGCCGAGTACCGCGAGGAGTTCTCGCGCATATTCGACGACGGCGATCTGAGCGCAGATCCCACGGTGTATCTCAATATCGGCTGTCGCGTTACGCCGGAGGATGCGCCGACCGGCGGGGAGAACTGGTTTCTGCTGATCAACGCGCCGCCGGATCGCGGCCAAAACTGGGACGAGCTCGGCCGGCGCGTGCGCGAGGCGGTGCTCGGCAAGCTCTCCGGCGCGCTCGGGTGCAACCTCGAGTCGCACCTGCGCGTGGAGCGGGCGCTCACGCCGCCGGAGCTTGCCGAGCGCACCGGAAGCTTTCGGGGCAGCCTCTACGGGCTTGCGAGCAATCGTGTGGGGGCGGCGTTCTCGCGCCACCCCAACCGGAGCCGGCGTTACCCGGGGCTGTATTTCTGCGGCGGCGCCGCGCACCCGGGCGGCGGCATGCCGCTTGCGGTTCGAAGCGGCGCGCTCGCGGCCGAGCTCCTGCTGCGCCACGCTACCTGAGACACCGCCGGCGCGCCGAGTGCCGCCGCCCGAGTGCCGTCCCACAACCGCTCGCGCGGAGCGGTGGGCTGTTGTGGCGTGGCGGACGCGGCGCGGTGCGGCGCGACGCGGCGGGTGCGGTATTCACCGAGCTGCGGCGAGCGTCTCGATCAAGGCGGCGAGGTAGGCCGGTAGATCGGGCGGGCGGCGGCTCGAGACAAGATTGCCGTCTACCACTACCGCCTCGTTCAGCCAGGTTGCGCCGGCGTTCGTCATGTCGTCGCGAATCCCGGGGGTGCTGGTAACGCGCTTGCCTCTGAGGATATCGGCCGAGATCAAGACCCAGCCTGCGTGACAGATCTGTCCGATGATCTTGCCGTCGGCGTTCATCTTCTTGGTGATCTCTATCACTTCGGGAAATCGTCTGAGCTTGTCCGGCGCCCATCCACCCGGAACCAACAGCAGGTCGTACTGTCTAGGATCCACGTCCGAGAACGCAAGATCCGAGGCCGCCGGCACGCCGTACTTGCCCTTGTAGGTTTGTCCCGCCACCTCGCCGGCGGTCTCCACCGTCATGCCGGCCTCGCGCAGTCGATAGACCGGGTACCAGTACTCGAGGTCTTCGAAGTCGTGATCGATAAAACTGAGCGCTTTGCGTCCTTTGAGTTCCATTCGGTAATCTCCTCGTGTTTCGGGGTTCCTTTAAGATAGTGCTGCACGCACGGTTCCGTCCATCCGGACGCTGAGCCCCGCGCGCGAGCGAGGCCCCGACGAGCCCTCGGCGCGCCCCCGACGTGTCCCCGGCGAGGATCCCAGCCGGACTCCCGGGCGGGTCTTTCGCGCCCGAAATATGAGTGTTATAATCAGCAATCGGCAGAGCATACGCGAGGAGACCGTACGAAAATGAAGATCGGATTGCTACAAGAGACGCACCCGGGCGAGCGGCGTGTTGCGCTCGTTCCGGCGCAGGTGAAACAGCTTGTAAAGGCCGGGCACGAGGTTCTGCTGCAGTCGGGCGCCGGGGAGCGTTCGGGCTACCTCGACGAACACTATCGCGAGGCCGGGGCCGAGGTGATCGCCGAGCGCTCGGCGGTGCTCGAGCAGCTTGAGGCGTTGTTCGCGGTGCGCTTCGCCGCGGCTTCGCGCGGCGAGACCGTGGAGTCCGATATCGCGGCGCTACCCCGCGGAGCGCTCGTTCTCGGCTTTCTCGAGCCCTACGACCCTCAGGCGCCGGTATTCGGCGCGCTCGCCGAGCGCGGAGTGAGCGCGGTGGCGCTCGAGCTCCTGCCGCGAATCACGCGCGCGCAAAGCATGGACGCGCTCTCGGCGACCGCGAATCTTGCGGGCTACCGCGCCGCAGTGCTCGCGGCCGAGCGGCTACCGCGCGTGTTTCCGATGATGATGACCGCGGCCGGCACCATCATCCCGGCGCAGGTGTTTGTGCTCGGCGCGGGCGTTGCCGGCTTGCAGGCGATCGCGACCGCCGGACGGCTCGGCGCGGTGGTCTCGGCCTACGACGTTCGCTCGGCGGTTCGCGAGCAGGTGCTGAGCCTCGGCGCGAAGTTCGTGGAGATAGAGGTGCCCGACGCGGGCGCGGACGACGAGGCCGGCAAGCGCGAAGGAGCCGGCGCCGGCGCGGCCGCGGCGGGCGGGAAGAGCGCGGCCGAGGCCGCCGGCGGCTACGCCAAGGAGATGGATGAGGCCTTCTACCGCGCACAGCGCGAGAAGCTCACGAGCGTGATCGCCGAGAGCGACGCGGTGATCACCACCGCGGCGGTGCCCGGCCGGTCGGCGCCGCGGCTCGTAACCGAGGAGATGGTCGCGGGCATGAAGCCCGGCTCGGTGCTGATAGACCTTGCCGCCGAGCGCGGCGGTAACTGCGAGCTCACGCGAGCGGGCGAGACGGTGGAGCACCACGGGGTGCAGATTCTCGGGCCGCTGAATATCGCCTCGAGCCTGGCGTATACCGCGAGTCGACTCTACTCCAAGAACATCACCGCGCTGTTTGAAGCCTTGCTCGGCGAGGACGGGCGGCCGGAGCTCCAGAAAGACGACGAGATAGTGGCCGCCTGCACGGTGCTCCGCGACGGCGAGCTGCTGTACGGAGGTATGCGCGATGAGTGACACGGTAAGCTTGATCACGATCTTTGTGTTGGCGGTGTTTGTCGGGTTCGAGGTGATCACCAAGGTTCCGCCGATTCTGCACACGCCGCTGATGTCGGGCTCGAACGCGATCTCCGGAATCACGATCATCGGAGCGCTGCTCGCGCTTACCACAGGCGAGGGCACCTTTACGACCGTGATCGCGTTTCTGGCTTTGGTGTTTGCAACCATAAACGTCGTCGGTGGGTTCCTCGTGACCCATCGAATGCTGAAGAAGTTCAAAAGGGAACAGCAATGAGCGATGCAGAGCTGAATCTGGCGTATCTCCTTGCGGCGGCGCTGTTCATCTTCGGCCTGAAGGGCTTAACGCATCCGCGCAGCGCGGTTCGCGGCAACATCACAGGCGCGATCGGGATGCTGATCGCGGTGGTGGTTACGCTGCTCGACCAAGGACTGCTGCGCCCCGAGCTCATTGCGCTCGGGCTCTTGGTTGGAGCCGCGGTCGGCGCGGCGCTCGCGCTTAGAATCCGCATGACCGCGATGCCGCAGCTCGTGGGGCTGTTTAACGGTTTCGGCGGCGCGGCCTCGGTGCTGGTGGCGGGCGCGGTCTTCATCGTGGCCGCGCACTCCGCTGGGGCGATGCAGACCGCCGCGGACGCTGCGGACGCTGCGGGCGCTGCGGGCGCAGCCGCCGGCGCGGCCGGCAATGCGGGGAGTGCCGCCGCGCTCGCGGTGAGCGCGCAGGAAACGGTCGCAACCGCCGCCTCGGGGCTGATCGGGGCGGTGACGTTCTTCGGGAGCCTTGTGGCGTTCGGCAAGCTGCAGGGGCTTGTCACCGAGAAACCGCTTCGCTACCGCGGCGAGCAGGTGGTGAAGGTCGTGGTGTTGCTGGCGGCGCTCGCCGCGGCGGCGATGATTGTGCTTGAACCGCTCGAGACCGGGCGCTACTGGGCACTCGCCGCTGCGGCCGGCCTGCTCGGAATCCTGTTGGTGCTTCCGATCGGCGGCGCCGATATGCCGATCGTGATCGCGCTGCTGAACTCGTACTCCGGCCTCGCCGCCGCGGCCACCGGGTTCGTACTCTCGAACACGGTGCTGATCGTCGCGGGCTCGCTGGTCGGGGCGTCCGGCATCATCCTGACGCAGATCATGTGCAAGGCGATGAACCGCTCGCTCGCGAACGTGCTGTTCGGCGGCGTCGGGGCGGTGGTGGAGACCGCCGAGCAGGACGATCTTTACGCCGGCAAGGTGAAGCAAACCAGCGCCGAGGAGGTCGCGATGCTGCTCAAGACAGCCCGGCGCGTTGCGTTTGTGCCGGGGTACGGAATGGCGGTGGCGCGCGCGCAGACCGCGGTGCGCCTGCTCACCGAGGCGCTCGAACGCGACGGGGCGACGGTGGAGTTCGGCATCCACCCGGTGGCCGGGCGCATGCCGGGGCACATGAACGTGTTGCTCGCCGAGGAGCGCATCAGCTACGACAAACTGCGCGAGATGGACGCGATAAACCCGAGTTTTCCGCAGACCGACGTCGTGATCGTGCTCGGTGCCAACGACGTTGTGAACCCACGCGCGCGAGAGAGCTCGGGAAACCCGATCGCGGGTATGCCGATTCTCGATGTCGACAAAGCGCGCACCGTGGTGGTGATTAAGCGCAGTCTGAGCCCGGGGTTCGCCGGGATCGCAAACCCGCTGTTTGCGGCCGAGAACACCCTGATGCTGTTCGGCGACGGCAAGAACGCGATGGAGGGTTTGGTGGAGGCCTACAAAGACGCCTAACCGGCCGCGCTAAGGCCGCCCCAAGCTCGCGCCGGTGGCTGTCACGCCGGCGGCCGTGACGCCGTCCGTAACGCCGCGCCGGAGCCGACGCCGGCTCAAAGAGGCGCGCGGCGGACGACGTCCCGCCGCCGAACCGCCGGCCGGCTTCATGCGCGCCGCCTGGGTTGGCTGCTCCGGCGGCCGTCACGCGGCGGTCGTCATGCGGCGCCCGAAGCGCGGCACCTGAGCAAGCGCGCGCCGCACCTGAGCAAACGCGCGCCGCACCTGAGCAAACGCGCGCGGCACCTGAGCAAACGCGCGCCGCACCTGAGCAAACGCGCGCCGGGCCTAAGCAAGCGCCGCGCCGCGCGCGGGCCTTAGGCCGGTGGGGTGCCGAAGCAGGTGCCGACCGCGTGCGCTGCGGTCAGAAGATCGTGTTGCGGGGGAACTTTTCGAAGCATCCCGGCGACCTCGGCGAGTCGGCAGCGAGCGGTGTCGTTGCCCTTGAGCGCCGCCATCCGCCCGAACGCGCCTTCGTGGAGCATATCGGCGACACCGGCGCCTAAGCGCGTGGCGAGGATGCGGTCGTAGGCCGACG
>PUOW01000252.1 GCA_003552185.1 Spirochaetaceae bacterium | reverse complement strand
GCGAGCGTGCGGGTCGACAGCCTCAGCGGTAGTCGACAGGTATCGCGGCTCGAGTTCGAGTTTCACCCAGGCGAAAACGGACGCGAGAACGGGCGCATGTACATAGACGAGGTGCATTGGCGCGACGCGCAGCTCAGCGTCGAGGGCGCGGCCTCGGCCTCGTTGGCGTATCAGTATCCGGACACCATACTCGAGCTCGGCGAGTTCCCGGTGCTCGCGAACCTGCGGCTGCGCGAAGACCTCGCGGTGCGAAGCGGAGGATTCTCGCCGGAGTCCGATTTTTCGGACCGCCCGGGCAGCTTCAGCTCGCGCACCGGCGTGGGTGCCGATATCGCCCGAGTGAGCCTCGATACCGAGTACGAGGTGGTTCGAAGCGATGATGCGGTTACAACGCTCGGGGGGCACCGAATTCAGGCCCCGGCCGAACCGGCTCCGGTCATGTTGTTCGAGGAGTACCGCAGAAACTACAACGCGTTTCGGCCCTCGATGAGCCGTAGAACCGGGGTACGCCTCGAACGCAGCGGGCTCGGGCTCGTGCGTTTCGACACCACCGGAAACCTGCGCGATACCCGGCTGCAACAGGACTGGCGCACGCAAGCTTCCTCGCTGTGGGACGGTAACTGGAGACTCCGCACCGACACGCGCCTCGGGCAGACTGCCTCGGGGTATGTCCTCCCGGACGAGAACTACTTCGCATCCTGGATGGACGGCTATACCCTCACGATCCCGTGGGAGGACGGTATCGGCACCCGGCGCAGCGGTGAAGCCGATCTCAGACTCGATTACGAGCGCGAACGCTTTGCGGTGAACTGGCATCCCTCGATCGCGTATCAAAACCTCAGCGTAACCGAGGACCGGCAGCGCAACCGCGGCGCGCTGCGCTTGCGCACGCCGTTTCGAGCTCCGGTGTTCGACCCGATTCGCCTCACGCTTACCCCCAGCTACACGCGCACCTTCTCCAACACCGCGGTCTCGCCCGACAATCAAGGCTTCGGAGACGATATCAGGCAGTACTTCGATGAGTTCGGCCGCCAAGACTATATCTACGCCTCGCCGCCGTTCGCCGAGTTGTTCACCGATGCCGAAAACCTGAGTTTCGCCGAAGCTTCCGAGCCGCTGCCGTTTGCCCGCTACAGTCCGGCTACCGCGCTCGAGGCCTCACGGCCGTTCGGCTCGCACTGGCGCGATCTGCTGATCCCGAGCAGCGCTCGCAGCGAGGTGCAGCGTACCTTAACGCGCGACGGCGATGCGTTGAGCGACCGCAGGCAGTACGCATTGAGTCTTACAACCGCCGCGGTGAACCTGTTTGGACGGCGGGGTGCATATCCGCGGTTTACCCTCTACCAAAGCGATGAGTTTCGTAACACCGTAAGCTACCGGCTGCGCGAAGCGCCCACCGGCACGATAGAGGGTTGGGATACCCAGGTCACCAACGAGCTCGGCTTCTTCGGGCGCGAGCACCGCCGGCTTGAGATCGAGAATCGCGTGATGGTCGAGCGAAACGATGAGTTTGCGCGCGAACTCGAAACCGAGGCGCGGTTTCGATGGCGCTGGTACCCGATCACGATCTTCGGGATCGACCGGCTCCAGCAGTTTGTTGAACGCGGCGCGTTCTACCGCCACACCGAACGCATCAAGGTAACCGCACGCCGCTACCAAGAGAATCCGCAGCGCGACCTCGTAACGGTGGTGCTCGGCCACGAAACCGCGCTCGAGATTCCGGACCGCGGGTCGATCCGAGCCTATCTCGACCTGGGGTGGGGTATCGAGCCGTTCGAGGTCACCGACGACGACTACGTCAATCAGGTGATTCTCGGCATTCAGGGAGGCGTTGAAGCGCGCTTCCAGTATTAGCGCCGGCTGTGCTACGCTACGGCGCGATGGATAGATCCGAACAACGCGTCCAGGTTCTACCACAGGAAGTGGCCCGCAAGATCGCCGCCGGCGAGGTCATCGAGCGCCCGGCCTCGGTGGTGCGCGAGCTGCTGGACAACGCCATAGACGCCGGAGCAGACTCGCTTGAGCTCGAGATTCAAAGCGGCGGCATCGAGAGCATTCGCTTACGCGACAACGGCTCAGGCATCGCGCCGGCCGACCTGCCGACCTGCGTACTTCCGCACGCGACCTCAAAGATCTCACGCGTAGAGGACCTCGAACGCGTCGCAAGCCTCGGGTTCAGAGGCGAGGCGCTTGCCTCGATCGCGGCGGTCGCGCGCCTAGAGATTACCTCCCGCGAGGCCGGTAGCGATACTGCGGCCCGCCTCACAGTTGAGGCCGGCAAAGCCAAGCCGGTGAAGCAGGTGCCGGCCTCACCGGGAACCACCGTTGTGGTGAGCAACCTCTTTTACTGCGTTCCGGCGCGCAAGAAGTTTCTGAAGCACACCGGTGCCGAGACCGCGGCGGTTCGCGCCACGTTGCTCGAGCGTGCCACCGCGTTCCCTCAGCTGCAGTTTCGCTTCACGGTAGACGGTAACCTCAAGGCGTTTTACCCGACCGCCACGCGGCCGGAACGCGTCTCCGCGGCGCTCGGCGGCGGGCTCGTGCCGGAACGGCTGCACGAAATTCACGGAACCGGGCCCGATTTCGAGGTCACCGCGGTTCTCGCCGGCCCTGAGCAGTTCCGGCGCGACCGCAAGCAAATACAGATCTTCGTAAACCGCCGCCGAATCACCGAGTTCGCGTTCGTGCAGGCTGTGGAGCACGCGTTCTCGGAGTTCATGCCGGGTGGACGCTTCCCGATCGCCTGCGTGTTTATCGAGTGCGCCCCCGAGATCATCGATTTCAATGTTCACCCGGCCAAGAAAGAGGTGCGGTTTCGTACCAAAGCCGATATTCGCCGCCGCGTCGTCGATCTGATCCGCGAGTACCTCCATGCCTACGAGCGCTCGCTCCACGTCGCGGCCCGCAAACATGCCGAGGCGGGGCCGGGCTCGAGCCGCGGCCCGTGGCCGCCGGCGGGCGCGTCGCCGGCACCCTCACGATCCGGGGCTCCGTTTACGCCTGGGGAGGCGTCCGGGTCCCCCCTACCCGCGCCGGAGTTGTTTGAAACGGTATCCGGCCTGTCGGCTGCCGAACGCGCAATCTTCGTTCAGACCGGCCGCCGCCCGGGATCTCCACCCGAGACCTTACCCGCCGCGCAGGCGCCGACAGATGCGCCGGAGCGGACTGGTGCCGAGGCCGAAGCAAAGGAGTTTCGTTACCTCGGGCCGATCTACGGTGTGTTTCTCTTACTCGAGCACCGTGGACGCCTGTTGATCCTCGACCAACACGCCGCGCACGAGCGAATCCTGTACGAGCGCTTTCGAAAGCAAAGGCGCTCGCAGCGGCTGCTCGTCTCCATAGAGTTTGAGGTGAGCAAACAGCAGGAACGGCGGCTGCGCGAGACGCGGGGTGCGTGGGCCGAGATCGGAGTAGCGCTGACGCCGGCCGGCGCGGAGTCGGGCGAGGAGCCCCTCGCTGAGCCCGGCGCGCAGCAGAGCGCCGGCAGGTGGCGCATCGATGCCGTTCCGCACGGGTTGCAGGTGCCGGAGGACGTCTTGATCGAGGCGGTACTCGAGGCCGCTCCGCACCTCGAGTCGTTGAGCGACCGGTTCTACGCGGAGCTTGCCTGCAAAGCGGCTGTGCGCGACGGCGACCCGCTGGAGCCTTCGGCCGCCGAGCAACTGATCGCCGAAGCCTTGCGGCTACCGCATCCGCGCTGCCCGCACGGCCGCCCCTTGTGGGTAGAGATTACCCGTGAGGAACTCTACCGTCGCGTACAGCGCGAGTAACCGGCCGGCGGCCTTAGAGACTGCTCAGGATCGACTCAACCTCGTCGCGCTCCTCGTACTCGGTGTTGCGGGCGAGCAAATCTTCCAGCACCGACCGAGCGCCGTCGGCATCCTCTCGCGCCACCAATACCTCACCGAGACGATGGTAGGCACGCCAGAACTCGGGGTCGTCGTCGAGAACCTCGCGCAGGTGTTCCTCGGCGTCCGAGAACCGCTCGGCGCCGATGTAGGCGATAGCGAGATCGTATCGCAACACCGGGTCATCGGGATCGCCTTCGCGCGCGATGCGGTAGTGCTCTATCGCGTCGTCGAAGCGCTCGAGCTCGCGGTAGACTTTACCGAGGTTGTTGTTGAGCTCCACCGAGTCGGGGTCTATGCGATACGCGGTTTGGAGCAGATCAAGCGCCTCGTCGTACAGGCCCTCCTCCTCGAGAATACGCCCGAGCTCAACGTAAGGGCTCACGTAACCGCTGTCTGCAGCGATCGCTTCGCTATGCGCTTCGATCGCGCCATCGATCTCGCCGCGCTCCTCCTGGATTTGCCCCAGGGTGTAGAGATACTCAGGCGCCGAGGGGTTGATCTCGAGCGCCTTGGTGATCGCGTCGTAGGCGCCGTCTACGTTACCGCGATCTTTCTTCACCAGCGCAAGGTTGTAGTTATTGGTAGCGCTGTCGGGGTTCGCCTCTATCGCACGGCCGTAGTACCGCTCGGCGCGCCGCAGATCGCCCGCACGGTAGTAAGCGGCCGCGAGCCGGCTGTTATAATCGGCGTTGTCCGGGTCGTGCTCAAGCGCGGAGCGATACGCCTCGATCGCGGCGTCCAACTCGCCCTGAGAAGCCTTGATACGCCCAATGCGGTAATGCGCGCGGGCGTCGTCGGGCTTGGCCTCGACCGCAGCCTCAAGCGCCGTAAGCGCGCGCGACTCGGAGCCGAGCTGTAGGTTGGCGATCGCGAGATTGTAGTTCGCGTTTGGAAACTCGGGGTCAATATCCACGGCGCGTTCGTACGACGAGCGTGCGTCACGGAAATCGCGCACACGGAACTGCGCGTTGCCGAGCCGATACCACAACTCGGCGCTCTCGGTATGAAGCTCACTCGCGCGCGTGAACTGATCTAGCGCGTCGTCGAAATTCCGGCGCTGATGATGCACCTTGCCACGCACGAAGTAGGCCCGCCAGGCGTCGCGGTCGAGGTTCAACGCGTCGTCGGCGTAATCGAGCGCCCTCGACTGCGCGCTTCTGCTTTCCGGATCGTCTTCGAAGGTGCTCTCGGCAAGCCCACCGAGCGCCTTGGCGTGGTACCTGCGCTCGGCGCTGTCGTCGGAGAGCTCTATATCGAGCACCGAGTCGAAGCGGTCCCGCGCGCGCTCGTAGTTCGACCGCCGCAATGCGCGCTCACCTTCCTCGAGCAAGCGCGATATCTCTTCTTCTTTTTCGCGCTCCTCGGCCTCGAGTTCCGCAAGCCGCTCTTCCTCGGCTTCTCGCTCGGCTTCTTCCTCGGCCCTGCGCTCTTCTTCCTCGCGGCGGCGTTGCTCCTCCTCGGCGCGGGCGCGCTCGCGTTCCTCGGCCGCTTCCTGAGCGAGGCGCTCGGCCTCCTCTCTGCTGCGCTCAGCCTCGGCGCGAATGCGCTCGAGCTCGCGCAGCTCGTCCTCGCTCACGTCACCGCGCTCGCGCGCCGCCTGCAACTCCTCCTCGGCCCTGCGCTCGGCTTCGCGCTGCTGTTCCCGCCGTGCGGCGAGCACGTCGTCACGAAGCTCGCGCGCCTCCTCGTCCTCAGAATCGCGAATCAACAGATCGTCGACCAGGTCGAGCGCGCGCTGATACTCCTCGTCTTGGTAGTACTCCTGCGCGAGCTGTAGCATGTTGCGCCGTGTTATCTCGGCCTCGGTTAGCTCCGGCTCGGCGTCGCGCCCCAAAAACCAAACCGCGGTTCCGACCCCGCCCAGCAACAACAGCGCGGCCAGCGCGCCGACAGCAGCTATTTTTCCTCTTCCGTGCATTATGCAGTTCCTCGCTTCTGCGAACACCGTCAAGGTGCCCGCGCAGATCTATCGTAGTGT
This sequence comes from Spirochaetaceae bacterium, assembly GCA_003552185.1. Lineage (GTDB taxonomy): Bacteria > Spirochaetota > Spirochaetia > DSM-27196 > SLAA01 > B1Sed10-166. The sequence continues at coordinate 21,754 of PUOW01000252.1, read as the reverse complement.
AAGCAAGCGTCGCGACTCAGTCGATGATATCGAGCTCGTCGTCGTATTCTTCGATATCTTCCGAAGGAGCCGAAAAGGTGCGGCCCTCGTCGCGAGATGTGCCTAGTGAATCGCGCACCGTTTCGAGCAGAGCCCGCCGACGCTCTTCAGCCTCTTGTCGACGTCGCTCTTCCTCGGCTGCGCGTCGCTCTTCCTCGAGGCGAGCCTGACGCTCTTCCTCTTCTTGGCGCAGACGTTCCTGCTCTTCTTGTTCGATTGTATCACGCAGCAGCGCGATCATCCGCTCCACCTCGCTTCGCTGCGGGGAGTCCGGATCGTGCTCCAGATAGGTGCTGTAATCCTCGATTGCTTCGGGGTAGTCCGACGCGCGCACGCGCAGGTTGGCGCGGTTGAGATAGGCCTCGGCAAAGCTCTCGTCGTACTCGAGCGCCTTGGTGTAGTGCTCCTTAGCCTCTTCGCCCTCGCCGAGGCGCTGATGGTTGTTGGCGATGTTGTAGAACAAGGTGCCGCGATCGGCGCCCGAGACCTTGAGCCCTTCCTGCATGATCTCTATCGCGCGCTCGAACAACCCGAGCTGCTCGTAGACCACGCCGAGGTAGAGATACACATCAGGGTTTTCGGGATCCTGTTCAAGCGCCTGCTCGAACCAGTGCAACGCCCGCTCGGGATCGTTCTCGAGATAGTATTCCTCGCCTCGCGAGAGCGGGCTGTCCTCTGAGAACGCAGTTGCACCTACACCCACCAGCATCAAGGCGGAGATCACGAGCACCATCAGGCGGCGCAAGCTCGCAGCACGCGTTTGACACGGGGGGGCAAAGCGATTACTCTTTGCACAGTTAAACGTTGCACGGAAAAACGGCTGTGGAGCTCGGTAACATCTCATGGCACTCATCATAACTATTATAATCCTCGGTGCGGCGGTGATAATCGTTAGCCTTGTGGTGCTGAAATCGTTGCTGGCGCCTCGCCGCGTAGCCTCGATCGCGGGATTACTCAAGCAGAACAAGTCGGCGGCCGCGATCCGAGCGGCTAAGCGCATCCTGGCCAAAGACAGCCGCAATGCCGACGCCCGTTACCTCCTCGGGCTCGCCTATCTGGCCGAAAACAAACCGGAACTTGCCCTCGTAGAGTTTCAAACCGTCAATCAAATCGGCCATTTCGACGGTTACGTGAAAGAAGTTCCCTTTAGGAAAAAGATAGCAGAGCTATACGCGAAATTCAATCACCCCGAAGAAGCGCTGAAAGAATACCTGCTGCTGATAAAGAAGGAGCCGAACAACGCCGAGCACCATCTCGCGGCCGCAAAACTCTTCGAGGAGCGAAACCGCAGCGGTAAAGCGATTGCGTTGTATCGCAAGGCCGTGGAGCTCGACCCGCAGAACGCCGAGGCGCATATGGGGTTGGGGTTGCTGTACTACCGCGCCAAAAAAACGATCGACGCACGCGCGGAGCTCGAAGCGGCGCTCAAGCTGCAGCCCGACCACCCCGAGTCGCGGTACTACATGGGCAAGATCCAGAAGGAGTTCAAGGAGTTCACCGCAGCGTTGTCGTCGTTCGAGAAGGCGTCTCGCGACGAGCGCTTCCGCGTGCGCTCGCTGGTGGAACGCGGGTCGGTGTACATCAGCATGAATAACCTCGATGCCGGTATCGCCGAGCTCGAGCGCGCGATAAAGCTCTCCAACGACGACGGCGCGAACGAAACCCTGCACGCGCGGTATTTTCTGGCCGCGTGCTACGAGCGCCAACGCAGGCTCGATCTTGCGGTCGAACAGTGGGAGAAGATTTACGCCAAGAAGCCGACCTTCAAGGACACCGCCGAGAAGCTCGGTCAGTATCACGAGCTGCGCACCGACGACCGCATGAAAGACTACATGACCAGCGGTGACGATGAGTACGGTGAGATCTGTAGCGCCATCGCTACCCATCTAGGTCTGCAGGTGCGCGATGTCTCGGTACACGGCGACGGCTGCGAGGTCGTCGCGGTAGAAGGCCAATCGAAATGGCGCAACGCTCGCAAGATGCCGCAGCTGCTTCGCTTTCTGCGCGTCACCAATCCAATAGACGAATCGAGCGTGCGCAACCTCCACGAGGATATGAAAAAGCAAAACGTGACACGGGGCACGCTGATCACCAGCTCGAGCTTTTCACGAACCGCGGTCGAGTTCGCCGAAACCCGGCCGATTCACCTCGTCAACCGCGAGAAGCTGCAGGACATGCTCAAACAGATCAAGTGGTGAACCGCGAAAGGACTGCGCGGCGGTGAAGATCCTCTGCATAGCCGATCATATCGACCCCCTCGTCTACAGTACCGGTATCAAGAAACGCTTCGGCGATGTCGAGCTTGTGATCAGCGCCGGGGATCTGCCGATGCGGTATCTCGGCTTCATCGCGAGCTCGCTAAACACGCCGGTGGTGTTCGTGTTCGGCAACCACAACACCGAGGAGATGGAGGTGTTCCGCCCATCGAAGTTCGTTCCGCTCGATGCCAACTCCACGGTCCATTATACGCAGAATCGCTACGGCTCCACCTGCGCCGAGGATCGGGTCATCCACTCAAAAGGACTGCTGATCGCGGGACTCGGCGGCTCGCCGCGATATAATAGGGGCCCGCATCAGTTCACCGAGCGCCAGATGCGCCGGCGAATCCTTAGGCTCATTCCGCGTCTAGTGTGGAACAGAGTGCGGCATGGACGCTACCTCGATATCCTCCTTACCCATGCCGCCCCAAGGGGAATTCAGGACGGCCCCGATCGGTGCCATCTTGGATTCGAGAGTTTCTTGTGGTTTATGAGGACGTTCAGGCCCCGATACCTGCTGCACGGTCACATTCATCTGTACGACCGTAACGCCGAGCGCTCGAGCAGGTATCACGACACAACAGTGGTAAACGTCTACGACCACTATGTTTTGGAGGTATAAATCATGGATACTGCTATAGATCAACTGGCCTCCGACGACTTCAATCGCGCGCGCACGCATGAGATAATCTCGCGCATTCTCTCGAGCGCTCGGCCGTCGAATCAGGAGTTGCTCTCGCTGAACGAGGTCAAGGAAGTGTTGAAGCCCAAAACCGAGACCTATCGTGGGATGCAAACCGTCCCGATAGAGAAGATCGTCGGAAGCGAGGGCCGCTACCAGGATTTCAACCGCGGATTTCTCCCGAAACGAGAGCACCTTCGGGGACGCTGGACAAGCATAGATAAGGCCTACCACAAAGACGTGATTCTCCCGCCGATTCGCCTCTACGAGATCGGCGGCGTGTATTTCGTGCGCGACGGCAACCATCGCGTCTCGGTTGCGAAGGCTCAAGGCATGTTTGCGATAGACGCCGAGGTGACCTCGCTAAACAGCGAGGTTCGGCTCCCGGACACCATGACGCGCGAGAACCTCAGGCGCGCGGTTCTTAGATACGAACGAGAGCAGTTCTTGGCCGAGACGCGCTTCGAGGAACTGGTGCCGGAGGAGCAGATACTCTTTACCGAGCCGGGGCGTTACGAAGAGGTGACCCAACACATCCATGGGCACAAATACTTCATCAACCAAGACCGTAAGGAGGAGATCCCCTGGCACCAAGCGGTTCGCTCCTGGTATCAGCATGTGTACCGCCCAATCGTGGAGGTTCTACAACGCGAACGGCTTCTCAGCAGCTTTCCAGGCCGTACGCATAGCGACCTCTACGTCTGGATCGTGAAGCACTGGCATTTCTTGAAAGCGGAATGCGACCCCGCCTACGCGGTGGAAGAGGCCGCGGTCGATTACTCGCTCCGTTTCGGGAAACGTCCCCTCCGGTCGCGAATCGCCGAGCGCGTTGCCGGCTGGTTCCGTCGCGGCTCTCAGCCGGACCGTCGGGACGACGGGTGCCGGTAAACTACCGAGGGTACCGGTACGCCTAAAGCCGCGTTTTCGGTTCAGCGGAAGGCCGGCGCCACCAGGACAAGATCCCAGTCCTCGAAGAACCCGAACGCCAAGCTCGTCGCGTCGTCGGACGCGCGCTCGGCGTCGCGCTCGGCGTCGCGCAGCACTTTCAGTTTCTCGGGATCGTCGACGACTGGACCGTCCGCTCCCGGAAGCTCAATGGTGTCCTGCACCGCACCGTCGGGGGCGTAGATACGAACCACCACAAAAACTGTTCCGTCTTCAACCGACAGCTCGAGTTCGTCGTCGTTCAACCGGGTTATGCGCGGCGCGCTCAGCGCAGCGCGTTCGCCCGACGGAGGAACGCGCAGCTCCACAGATCGCTCGCTCTTGACGCCGTCACGACCGTACGCCACCACGCGATACCTGCCGCTCGGCAGCCCGTTCTCCCCCGCCGGCGCGGCAAGCCCCTCGAACAGATGCGTGATGCGCCCCGCGTTCTCGGTCGGCTCTTGATCGTTTTCGAGACGCGCGTTCTCGATCGCGTCGCGATCGAAGCGCCACGCGAGCTCGCGCTCGTCGTGCACGAGGTATAGTTCATCTACGCGCCCTGCAGTCATCTGCACCGCCACGGTTAGACGCTCACCGACGGCGAGTTCGCTCCCGACGATCCGTCCGGTACGCTCGAAACGAAACAACGTGAGCTCGGCGCGGAGCAGCTCGGGGGTCTGCTCGGCGCAGCCGAGTAGACCGACGGCGCTTACCAGAGCAACGAGCACCGCGCGCCGGGCACGCGAAAAAAAACAGGCTGAGCCAATAGGGGCTACACCTATTGACTCAGCCTGCTTCGATGGTATGCTTCGGCGCAACCTTAGTAGTTTTTCATCGCCTGCATCTTGCGCACTTTCTTCGCGATTTTGCGCTCGAGCGATTTCTTCTTTCGATTGCGGATTGTGGACGGTTTCTCGAAGTACTCGCGCTTTTTCCATTCGCGGATAATGCCTTCCTTCTCGACCATGCGCTTGAAGCGCTTGATCGCGCGCTCAAGGTTCTCACCGTCATCGAGACGTATATAAGCGATAGAACTCACCCCCTTTCTGGTTCTGCGTCCGTGTCGTGGTCACGTGCATTAAGGATGTCCAGTATGGTACTGAATATCGCAACTTTGTCAACTAACGGGCGCTCGAGGTAACGATCCGGGTCTACCGCTACCCCGCCTACGCGCAGCTCCCAGTGCAGGTGCGGCCCGGTTGCCAAGCCGGTGGCGCCGACGGTTCCGATCTGCCGGCCGGCGCGCAGAATCTCGTCTTGCTCCACCGCGATCTCGTCGAGGTGGTAATACAGACTGTACACGCCGGGAAGGTGCTCGAGCACAACCGAGTAGCCCGAGATCACCCGGTCGTCTGCAAACGCGACGCGCCCGCCCGCGGCGGCGTACACCGGTTCGCCGGTGGGAGCCGCCATGTCTATCCCGGCGTGGACCGAGGTGGCACTGTCACCGTCGTGATAGCGGTAGACGCGGCGGTCGCCGTATCCTGCCGAGCGACGTCTATACGACACCGGCTCCTCGAACTCCCCCTCGTAGTACAGGCCCTCGAGGCGATGCGACGAGAGCAACGCCGCCATCTCGCGCGCCTGCCGAAGGCGCTCCGGGTCGGGTTCGCGCCGCAGATCGGTCATCGCCGGGCTGAGCGCGATCTCCATCGAGTAAAACTCGATATGCTCCACCTCGAGCTCTGTTTCGAACTCGCGTATCCCTTCATCGTACAGCGCGGCCGCGCGGAGCGTGTACGAACCGCCCTCGACGGTGTTCGGGATGCCGAGCTTCGCGATCCAGACCGCTACGTCGCGCACCGGAAAGACCCGGAAGCCCGAAGCGTTACTGATCTCGTTGCCCTCGGAGTCTTCGAGCGTGACCTGCATACCCCGCAAACCGTGAGCGGGGTGAAGCACAGCGGTTGCCGCCTCCCCACGCCGAACGCTCGATTCTACCGTCGCGAGCTGCGGCTCGGGAAGTTCGGCTAAGACCGCCGCCGCGGTCTCGAGCTCGCCGGGTGAAGCGTGCGAGCGCCGTTCGGCGCGTACCAGCGCCGAGAGCGAGAGCGCGGCCACCGCGATCGCCACCGCGCCGAGCGTGAGCAGAGCCCCGGCCCGTCTTGTGTTCATCGCGAGTTGCCGGTCTTCATCTCGAGGACCGTGAGCTGCACCGTCTCGGTGTTCTGAAAGAAGTTTTTTCCGAACTCAAACACCATATCTACCCGATCGTCGGCGTTGAAGCTCTTCCCGAGCTCCTGCGCACCGTTCCAGTATACCGCAGGAATCCGGACCGGTCCGCTCGAAACCAACAGTTTGATGTGCTTCTGTTCCTCGCGACCGATCAGCTCGAGGTTATCGATCTTGACGTTGCGCGCAAGAAACACCAGCGGAGGGTTGCCCTGCCCAAAAGGTTCGAATCGCCCGACGGTACGCTCGAGCTCCGGCTGCAGATACTGATGCGGCAGCTCGGCGTCTATGCGAACCGGCGGCTCGCTCACGGTATCGAGCGTGAGCGTGGGTAAGAGCTCGCGCACGCGGCGCGTGAACTCCTCGAGCCTCGGCCACTCGAGATTGAACCCGGCGGCCAGGTCGTGTCCTCCCCACGCGATCAGTATATCGTCGAAGCGTTCGAGAAAATCGGTGGCTGCGATCTCGCCGCGGGTGCGCATCGAGCCCACCGCACGATCCTCGCAACGCGTCACAACCGCGGCCGGGGCCTTGAAATGACGCGCGAGACGTCCGGCGATGATCCCGGTTACCCCGCGGTGCACCGATTCATCCTGCACCAGCACCAAGCGCTCGGAATGCTCGGCGTAGCTGCGATCGGCGAGCGGCAACACCTGCTTCCAGGCCTCATCGCCCACGCGCCGCCGTTCTTTGTTGAGCGCGATCAATCGTTCGGCGAGCCTGCGCTGCTCCTCGGGATCGGAGCTGAGCAGCTGCCGGACCGCGGTCTCGGGCTCGCCCATGCGCCCCGAGGCGTTAATTACCGGCGCGACGCGCCACCCGAGATCGCCCGCGGTGAGCGTGCGGCGGCTCAGACCGAGCTCATGCAACAGACGCGCAAGGCCTCCGCTCTCGAGCGCATTTATCGCCTCAAGACCGCGGCGCACGAGAATGCGGTTCTCGTTGTGAAGCGGCATCATATCGCCGACCGTACCAAGCGCCACCAGATCAAGATCCGGCTGAAACTCAGCATCGAGCCTGGGGTAGGTCTTCGAGACATATGCGCGAAACAACGCAAGCAAGAGATCTACCTCGGCGGGCTTGCGCTCGCGGTAGCGGGTGATACGCGCGTTCGGCCGCAACGCGAGCAGACTCTTCGCGCGCAACTTGGGGAAGACGCGCGCGACCTCGGGAGCCAGGTCGACGAGCTCGTCGGCATCGAGTCCTTGTCCGAACAAGGTGCGAAGCATTCGCTTTTGCGTCGGCGCATCGTAGACCAGTATCTGATTGCCGAACAAAAACTCACCGAGGCGAGTCTCGTGTAGCGAGACCATTCCCGGCACAACGTTTTCCTCGAGCCGGTCTACCTCCACCAAGTTCTCAAGCTTCACGGCCTCGATGACGTAGGTGTCGTTCGCGGGGCGGATCTGCAGCAACACGACCGGAGCTTTATACAGCGGCGTTGCCGCAAACGCCAGCGCCCAGCAAAACTTCGAAACCACACCGCACCCCGACAGCCCGTCGAACGGATAGGCGCTGTCGGGGAGCTTAGGATTCACAATCGCGACCGCCGGCGGACGTTCCGACTGCGGGTTATGGTGATCGATCACGATCGTATCGATCCCGAGCTCGGCGGCCCGCGCGATCTCATCTACGCTGGTTGTCCCGCAATCGACGGTGAACAGCAGCGTACCGTCGCGCGCCGCAAACTCCTCGACGATCTCGCGCGTGACCCCGTAGGGGTTGTCTCCGGTCGGCACCTGCCACTCAACCTCGAGCCCCAGCTCGGTGAGTCGCCGCACCAACAACACCGTGCTCGTGATCCCGTCGACATCGCGATCGCCGAACACCAAAACGCGTTCGTCTTCGGCCACCGCGTCGAGCGTTCGATCGACGGCATCCTCGAGCTCGTCGAACAGAAACGGGTTATGCAGGTACTGCAAATCGTCTTCGAGGTAGTACAGAATCTCGTTCGGATCGCTGATGCCCCTCCGGGCCAGTATTGCCGCCTCGAGTAGGTCTATGCCGTAGCGTTCCGAGAGCTTTCGGACCTCGTCGGCGTCGATCGGAGGCTTACTCCAGCTCATGCAGCTCCTCGATGACCCGCGGGCCGAGGCTTTCGGCGCCCGCGCCGGGATCGATCACGAACGCCTGAGCCGCGCGCTCACGACCGGCGCGCAGCGCATCGTTCGAGACCGCGTATACGCGACACAGCGGCGTCCCGGCGCGTACGCGCTCGCCGCATTTCGCGAACAGCTCGATCCCGACATCGGGCTCCACATCGTCCTCGGCGCGGTTGCGCCCGACCCCGAGGTCGACACCGGCCATCCCGATGCGGTAGGCGTCGATCTCGGTGATCACGCCGTCGGTGCCGGCGCAGATTTCCTCGGTAAGCGGAGCGCGCCGCGTGCCGAAGCCCGCCTCGAGATCCTTCAGCGAGCCGCCCTGAGCCTCGACATTGGCGCAGAACGCCCGGTAGGCCGAGCCGTCGAGCAAGCGCTCGCGTGCGAGCGCAAGCGCAGCATCCCGACTCGGAGCCTTTCCCGCGAGCACGATCATCCAGGCGGTGAGATGCAGCGTGACCTCGATTAAGTCTGCGAGCCGAGCGTCTTCGAACGCGGGCCGGTCGAACCCCGCTGCGGGTTTCTCGGGCGCCGCGAGAATGCGGCAGCTCTCCTCGACCTCGAGGAAGTTTCCAACCATCGCTCCGAGCGGCTCGTCCATACGCGTGAGCACCGCAACAACCTTGCGCTCGAGCGCAGCGCCGGTACGCACCAGCGACTCGGCGAGCGCACGCGCGTCTTCCGGGGTTTTCATGAACGCGCCGCGCCCGCACTTCACATCCATCACAAGCGCGTCGGCGCCCTCGGCGAACTTCTTGGAGAGGATACTCGCGGTGATCAGCGGAATCGATTCTACGGTTGCGGTGACGTCGCGCAGCGCGTAGAGTTTGCGGTCGGCCGGTACGATGCGCTCGCTCTGCCCGGTCATCGCGAACCCCACCTCGCCGATCACCGCGGCAAAGCGCTCGGGATCGAGCACGCTGAGGTAGCCCGGGATTGCGTCGAGCTTATCGAGCGTTCCTCCGGTATGGCCGAGCGCACGTCCGCTCATCATCGGCACCGAGACCCCGCAGGCCGCGGCAAGCGGCGCGAGCACCAGCGACACCTTGTCGCCCACCCCTCCGGTAGAGTGCTTATCTACGTACGGACGCCGCGCAGGATCGAGCGCAATGCTGTCGCCCGAAGCGATCATCTCGCGCGTGAGCTCTCCGGTTTCCTCGCCGGTCATACCGCGGAAATACACCGCCATCAGCCAGGCCGAGACTTGGTACTCCGGAATAGAGCCGTCCAAATAACCTCTGATCAGGAAGCGTAGCTGTTCGGCGCTCAGGGTACCGCCGTCACGCTTGTGACTTAGTATCTCAGTTGCTCGCATGTCTCACTTGCTCGCGTCGTCGGTTGGTGGTACCTTAGCACAAAACAGGCGCGCCTGCATATGCTCGGCTCGAATAGACCGATACCACTACCTGAGTATGGAGAGCACATCTGATATGAGTACCACCGTGAAAACCACGATAAAACTCTTTGTGGACCTCGACGGCGTTCTCGCGGATTTTGACCGCGGAGTCCTCGAGTTAACCGGATCGCTCCCGGCCGATATGCCGGAGCCGGAGATGTGGAAGCGGATCGCGGCCGCGGACGATTTCTACAACACACTGGACTGGATGGAGGACGGGCCGCGCCTCTGGAGTTATGTCCGCGTACTCGAGCCGAGCATCTTAACCGGCCTCCCGCGCGGCAACTGGGCGGAGGCTCAGAAACGGCGCTGGTGTGAGCGCGAGCTTGGCCCCGACGTTCCGGTGTTCACCTGCCTCACGCGCGAGAAGCCGTTGGTGGCGCAGCTGAACTGCTCACCGGAAGAAACGCCGGTCTTGATCGACGACCGCACCCGCATCGCGGACGAGTGGCGCGATATCGGCGGGATCTTCATCCACCACACCTCGGCAGCCTCGTCTACGCAACAGCTCGAGCAGGTGCTCGAAGCGTTCGAGCTCTAGCGACCGCCCCCCGCGGCGGACCGGGCTGCCCCCGGTCAGCGACGACCGTACAGCACCGCGGCGCCGCTTTCGAGCGTTTTGAATCGCGTTTCAAGCGCCTGCTGCAACCCCGCGGCGAGCAGCGCGTGCAGCCGCCGCGCCTGTTCGGCGTGTAACCGAATCGTCCGCAGATCCTCGGCGCGTGCCGCAACGTCACCGAGGCGCCGCAGGTAGGCGCGCGCCGGCGGTGTGAGCTCAAACGCGCCGGCGGCACCGCCGACCGCCCCGCCCCGACACAGTTCGCAGCGCAGCTCGCCGCCGCCGAGCGCCCAAAACAGCGGAACCTCGCGTGCAGCCTCGCGACCGCACTCACCGCACCGGTCGAGCTGCGGCGCCAGCCCCAGCAGACCGAGATAACGCCACATGAGGTAGATCGAGAGCTCGAGCGTACGCTCCTCGGCCGCCTGCTCGAGCTCCGCAAGCGCGTCGGAGAGGAGCGCGTAGCACGCCTCGTCGTGCTCGCCGCCGCCGCGATGCGAGGCGGCGATGAGCTCCACCCAGAACGAGGCCGCGTAATACTTCACGAGATTCTCGCGCAACCCGTAATGCATGATCGGGTTGTCGAGGTCCTGCAGCTTGGTGCTCTGCTTCACCGGGTCGTGGTACAGCGCTGCGTCACCCTCCACAAAGAGTTCCGCGAGCGCGCGCAGCTTGCCTTTGGCCGAGGCCGCGCCGTGCGCAACCGTGTGCACCACGCCGTTGCTATCGGTCAGCAGTACAACACCTTTGTGGATCTCGCCGATCGGGTAGGTTCGCAGAACGATCGCACGGCAGCGGAGGTTGCGGTTCATGCGCTATCTATAGCACACAAACTTGACGTCTGTCGGTAGCCTCTATATTTTTTGACACACACGCCGACCGTACTACGAAAACGCAAAGTACGAAAACGCACAAGGTGGAGTTACATGTCTTCGAGTCCTCAGCCGATTGTACCCGCAGCTCAAGTGCTGCCGGCAAAACTAATCATCGTTCCGCTCGTCGGAAAGCCGATCTTCCCCGGAATTTTCACTCCGATCATGATCAGCTCCGACACCGACCTCGAGGCCGCGCAGCAGTCACTCGAGGGTGACAACATGATCGGGTTCGTGATGACCAAAGAAGCCGATCCCGATGCGCCGCCGAGCGCCGAGGATCTGCGCGAGGTCGGAACCGCCGCCAAGATCGTGAAACGCATCAATCTCCCGGACGGCGGGATGAACCTCTTCATCTCGACCGTGAAGCGTTTTCGGGTCAAGAAGATTCTGCACGAAACCGCGCCGATCACGGCGGCGGTGGAGTACCTCGATGAAGAAGAAACCTCCGGCGACGAGGTGAAGGCGCTCACGCGTGCCCTAATCGGCGAGATGAAGCAGGTCTCGGAGAACAACCCGCTGTTCTCGGAAGAGATGCGGCTCAACATGGTGAACATCGACCAGCCCGGCAAGATCGCCGATTTCATCGCCTCGATGCTGAACGTTGATCGCGAGGAACAGCAGAAGGTACTCGAGGAACTCAACGTCCGCAAGCGCATGGAGCTCGTGCTCACCTTCATCAAGAAGGAGCAGGAGCTGCTGCAGATTCAAAAAAAGATCCAGAAGCAGATCAACGAGAAGATCGAGAAAAGCCAGCGCGAGTACTTCCTCAAGGAGCAGCTAAAGGCGATCAAGGAAGAGCTCGGCATGCCGGGCGACGCTAAATCGAGCGAGTACCAGCGCTTCAAGGACGCAATCGAGAAGCTGCCGCTCGAGAGCGATATCCGAGAGCAGGTAGAGCAGGAGCTCGAGAAGTTCTCGCTGATGGAGCCGAACTCATCCGAGTTCACCGTTACGCGAAACTACCTCGACACCATTATCAACCTCCCGTGGGGGAGCCCCAAGCCCGCGGAGGTAGATCTGCCGAAGGCGCAGAAGGTGCTCGACGCCGACCATTACGGGCTCGAGGACGTGAAGGAGCGTATCCTCGAGTTCCTTACGGTGCGCAAGCTCAAGAAAGACTTCAAAGGCTCGATCATCTGTCTCGTAGGCCCCCCCGGAGTCGGCAAAACCTCGGTAGGTCGTTCCATCGCGCGGGCGCTCGATAAGCAGTTCTTCCGGTTCTCGGTCGGCGGTATGCGCGACGAGGCCGAGATCAAGGGGCACCGCCGAACCTACGTCGGCGCGATGCCGGGTAAGATCATTCAGGGGCTCAAGATCGTGAAAGCCAACGACCCGGTCTTCATGATAGACGAGATCGACAAGCTCGGGGTTTCGTTTCAGGGAGACCCGTCCTCGGCGCTGCTCGAGGTGCTCGACCCGGAGCAGAACGTAGCCTTTCGCGACAACTACCTAGACCTCCCGTTCGATATCTCGAACATATTCTTCATCACGACCGCGAACACGCTCGACACCATTCCGGCTGCGCTGCGCGACCGCATGGAGATCATACGTCTCTCGGGCTATATCGACGAAGAAAAAGTCGCGATCGCGCGCAAGTACATCATTCCGCGCTCGCTCGAGCGCACCGGGCTCGCAAAGAACAGCGTGAAGTACAGCAAAAAGGCGATGCTCGAGATCGCGAACGGCTATGCGCGCGAGGCCGGGGTGCGCAACTTCGAGAAATCGGTCGACAAGATCCACCGCAAGCTCGCGAAAAAGCTCGTCGGCGGCGAGATCGAGACGCCGGTCAAGGTGGAGCCCGAGACCGTTACCGAGCTCCTCGGACGGCCGAGTTTCCGCGGCGAGGAGGTTAAGACCATTACCGGCCCCGGAATGGCGATTGGGCTTGCCTGGACACAGTTCGGCGGCGATACGCTGATGATCGAGGCAATCTCTAACCCCGGCAAGGAGGGCTTCACCCTCACCGGGCACCTCGGCGAGGTAATGCAGGAATCGGCGCGCATCGCCTACAACTACATTCGGCACGTTGCCGAACGCTTCGGCGTGAAAAACGAGGCCTTCGAGCGCAAGCACTACCATCTGCATATCCCGGCCGGCGCCACTCCCAAGGACGGCCCCTCGGCCGGCATCACGATGGCCTCGGCGTTGCTGTCGCTCGTGACCGAGAAGAAGATCAAGCGCAAGCTCGCGATGACCGGCGAACTGTCGCTCGTCGGGAGCGTACTCCCGATCGGGGGCCTGAAGGAAAAAACGATCGCGGCTCGGCGGGCAAAGATCAAGGAGATCATCATCCCGAAAGATAACGAGGCCGATCTCGACGAGATCCCGGACCACGTCAAGAAAGGGATCACGTTTCACCCGGTCTCAACGATGAGCGAGGTGATAGAGTTACTGTTCTAGCCGCGGCCAAGGGAACGATGCATGACACAAAACCGACAGATCTTCACCTCCGGCGGAGCGCCGGCACAGCGGTTCGAAATACGGCTACGCGTGGGCCGAGGGTTCCGACGGCGAGTCGGTGCGCCGCACCGACTCGCGCCCGCGGGCTTATTGCTGATCGGCGTTGCGGCCGTGATGGTTCTTGCGGCTTGCGGTTTTTCGACCGCAACCGAAGGCTCGCAGCCCGGGCGCGCCGCCGAGGCCGAAGACCGGGATGCTGAGACGACCGGCGGCGCGGGGCACGAGCGTCCGCACCCCGAGTTTGAGCTTACCGAAGAAGAACTCGCAGAGCTTACCGAGACGCTCCCGGACGAGATCGCCGAAGGTATAACGTCGGACGCTCGAGGATTTCTCGATGCTGTGCTGCCGGTGCTCGAACAAGATCCTGAGCTCACGCGCTTAGTCAACAAGGATCTGCGCCTGCCCGAGGATTATCGCCCCGAAGACCTCGTTGAGCTCGATGAATACCGCGACCGCTTTGTGTTAAACCGCTCCGGGATGCAGCTCAGCGAGCGCGCACTCGAGCCGCTAAGCGAGATGGTGGCCGAAGCCCTCAGCGAAGGCATTACGCTCGATCTCAGCTCGGTCTATCGCAGCATCGATTATCAGCGTGACCTCTTCGCGCGCTACGAGCGGGTGCACGGACGCGAGCAAGCCGAGCGCTTCTCGGCCGAGGCCGGTGCATCGGAGCATCACCTCGGCACCGCGGTCGACTTCGGCTCGATCACGCCGGAGTTCGCCGACACGCCTGCCGGAGGTTGGCTGCAGGAGAACGCCTGGCGTTACGGGTTCTCGCTCAGTTACCCTGAAGACAAAGAATGGCTCACCGGCTACATCTATGAGCCGTGGCATTATCGCTACATCGGGCGTCCGGCGACCGAACTCAAGCGGGCTTACTTCGACGGTATCCAGCACTATATGCTGGTGTTTCTGCACGAGCACCGCGACACGCTTGAACGACGGCTGCGCTCGTAAGCGCACCGAAGGCAACGCCACGGGTTGCGGTTTCGCGACCGGCTTTGTATGCTGACGGTGTTATGAACAATGTAGAACAACGACTGGCCGATCTGGCCGTACGAGTTCCGAACGTATTGCTTCCTCGTGAAGGTATCGATCTTAAACGATGGGCGGTGATCGCGTGCGATCAGCATACATCCGACCCTGAGTACTGGCGCCGAGTCGAGGAGTTCGTCGGTGAGGAGCCGTCCACGCTGCACACCATATTCCCCGAGGTGTACCTCGAAGACTCCGATAGCGATCAGCGCATCGAGCATATCCGCGAAACGATGCGACGCTACATAGATGAAAGGGTCTTTGTAGAGCACGAAGGCACCGCGGTTTACCTCGAGCGGCGAACCGCGTCCGAGCATCCGAGGCGGGGTCTGATGCTCGCGTTCGATCTCGAGCGCTACGATTTCTCACCCGATTCCGAAAGCCTTATTCGCGCCACCGAAGAAACGATTATCGACCGCTTGCCTCCGCGCGTGCGTATACGCGACGGCGCACCGCTCGAGCTACCGCATATCATGATCCTGATCGACGACCCGGAGGACCGCGTATTCTCCGGGCTCGGGAAACGCGCCGGCGCCGGCCGGCCGTTATACGACACCGAGCTGATGCTCGGCGGGGGCCGCGTGAGCGGGTATCCTGTCAAAAGCGCCGAGGATTTCTCGTTCCTTGCCGAGGAGTTCGAACGGCTCGCCGATCCGGCTCGCATGAAAGAACGCTACGGCGCCGAACAACCGATGCTGTTTGCGATGGGCGACGGCAATCACTCGTTCGCGACCGCAAAGCAAGTCTGGGAAGGAATAAAGAAGCGTGAACCTGATGCGGCCGCCGACCGCGAGCACCCGGCACGCTACGCGCTCGCGGAGCTCGTTAATCTGCACGATCCTGCACTCGAGTTTGAGCCGATACACCGCATCGTGTTTTCGGCCGATGCATCGGCGCTCCTCGACGCGGCCGCGAGCAGCGATGTGTTCACGCTCGAGCGCGACGTTCGGCCTACCACCGGCGAATCATCGCTCCCGCCTACCGATCAAATCACGGTCTACGCCGAAGGGCGCTACCACAGGCTTCACCTCACCGAGCCGGAAGGAACGCTCGCGGCGGCGGTGCTGCAGCGTTTCATCGATCGCTACCTTCGCGAAGCAACGCACGGCGAGCTCGACTATATCCACGGCGTTTCGGAGGTGATCCGCCTCGCCGACGACCGGGGGGCGGTAGGCTTTCTGCTGCCGGAGTTCGACAAGAACGCGTTGTTCTCGACCGTCGCTCGCTCCGGCCCGCTGCCGCGCAAGTGCTTCTCACTCGGCGAGGCGCACGAGAAGCGCTACTATCTCGAGGCACGGCGAATTCTCTGAAGGTTCGAGAGACCACGCCCGGCGCCTCCCCTACGGTCGCGAACCTCCGGGGCTCACAAAAACTCGTGAAACCGCGCGCTAATTCTGACGCCCAAGCGGCCGGCATGGTATACTGGAGCAAGGATAACGAACGATGAAGGCCATAATCGCACTGCTGCTGCTCGTTACGCTCCCGGTTGCCGCCGTGGCGCAGCCCGGCTCGCAGGTAGTATTCGCATTTCTCGGGCTCACAAGCAGCGACAACAGCATCTCGGCCTCTCAGCTTCGCGTGCTCGAGAACCGCTTGACCACCAGCCTGGTTCAAATCGCGGAGCAGGAGCGCTTCAGCATTGTGGTGCCGCGCAATCGTGAGCGTGTGCTCGAAGAACTCTCGCATTACCAAAATGCGGATCCCGACGCCCAAAATCGTGCACCGCTGCGCGAGGTTGTATCGGCGCACGGTTTGGTTACCGGCGAGGTTCATCAGCTCAACGACACGGTATATCTCGACGTGCAACTCATTCAAACCGAAACCGGCGCAACGCTGTTCGCGTACTCGGGACAGTTCGAGGACTACGACCACGCCTTAGACGCCGCTCCGGCCTCGATCTACGCGCTGTTTGAGCTGGAACCGCCCGAGGAAGTGCTTGCAGCCCTCGATCGCGCCGAAACCGAGACCGAAGGGCGGCCGGCCGGCAGCGCGTTGCTGCAACCTCAACAGTACGTTGACGCGCCCGAGCTCTCGGCGTTGACCGGAACCTGGCAGGGCGACGACGGACTCGGCGAAGTTACAATAGAACCCGGCGGCAGCGGCACGGCCGAGTTGCGTTCCGGTGAGTCCATGAAGCTGAGTGTTTCAATAGACGAGGAACTCATTATCATTCGCCAGGACGAGCCCAACTCGCCTAAGATGTACCTACATGCGTTCCCCTACAGTATCGCGGTGCAGGTGGTGGAACGCGCGCGGCCGATGCGCTGGCGCTTTCGCTTGAGCGAAGACGGGCGATCGCTTGTCGGCACCAAAGAGACCACCTCGCTGCAGATTAGACAAGGGCGGGTGGTGTCGGCGGACAATACCTACTCGCGTGCGGCGGTCTGGACGCGCGTGGAATGACCTCAAGCACCGCTCGTTCCGGTGTCGGAGAGGCTCTCCGGCAGGTGAGCGGCGACCTTCCGCGCAGTGGCGCCTCGGGGGCGGCGCGTCGGCTGTCTCGACGGTGCTTGTGCTGCTCTCGCTTCTCCACCACGCGAGCCCCGGCCATGCGAACCCCGGCCATGCGAACCCCGGCGGGCATTACTCGGACGTTCTTTCAGCCCTAACGCGAACACGTAGGCCGCCAGCCCAACGCTCGCGGCTACGCCACGCAGAACCGGCGAGTAATCCGGGTACAACTGCTGCCGACGCAGCACCGATCCCGGCGATATCCCTCCTCCGGCGCCGAGCGCCGGAATCACTTCGTTGCCGGTGCCGTCCGTGACGCGAACCAAGCGTTCGTTCGGCTCGAGCACCAACTGTTCGCGTGCGGCAAGCGTTATGGCGTCCGGATCCTGTTGTAACCGCTCGATTTCAGACCTCAACTCATCGCCGCGCTTATCAAGGCGCTCGAGATTTCGTTCCAACGCAGCGTGATACGCGCCGCGATGCCGATGCGCGATGATCCCGCGCGGGCCAAACACCACCGCCAACACCAGGTACGTCGTAATCGTAAGCAGCACAGCAGGACCGATTCTTCCCATACCACCCTTTACGGTTGAAGATTCCCTCCGCTTTAGCGCGGCGGCGGTTCCTGAATGCCTCGCCGGCAGCCCGCCGGTATCCCACGAGTAGCTCACGAGTAACGCGTTGTTGACAAGCCAAAATGCGATGGAGTAGATTTTGGGGTAACTGTTTAACGGGTGGGGAAATGCTGCCGATACTCTTCACAGGTCTGCCCAGGAGTGAGCAATGAGCAAAGAACAGCCTACCGAGTTTCCGGCGCAGGATGAGCGCGACTTGGAGGAGTACGGCGTTTGGGTCAAATCGGGCCCTGAGGACATCGACGAAGGCCCCGAGGGCTCCCCCGATTCGGCGATCGAAGACCTCGCTACCTCGCCCGCAGGCGACGAGCTCGCGCTTACCGATGAAGAAGAAGAGCTCCTCGCGGAACTCGACGATATTCCGAGTTGGGATACCGACCGGCCCGGCGGCTCTGAGGAATCCTCCGAAGGCGACCTTCCCGACAGCGATCTCGGAGAGGAGATAGACCTCGATTTCGATCTTGATATCGACGACAGCACCGAGGGAACCGGCGCCGAGGAGCCCACGTTCGACGACTTCGATCTCAGCGACGATTCCGTTTCGCAATCGGACAGTCTGGAGCAGATCGGCGACGAGGCCGATATCGATCTAGAACGCATCTCGCTGCCGGACGACGAACCGTTCGACGAGTTCGAGTTCACCGATTCCGATGAAGAAGACGAGCGCCATCGCGAAGATATCCCCGAGCTGGCGCTCGAAACGGAAGAAACCGCCGAGCCGACAGGCTCGGAGCAACAGCCTCCCGACGGCGCCCCCGACAGCACTCAACTCGCCGCGGTGTTGCAGTCGGTACAGGCCGAGCTCGGAGAAATCAAGCGCGAAATCTCCGACATTCGTTCGCAGGTGGCCGAGCTGCGCTCCGCCGCCGTGTTGCCCGAAAGCCAAGACTCATCGCGCCCAAGTCTCGAGCAAGAGCTCGCCGAGGGCGGCTTTTTCGAAGAAGGGGCCGACGAGGACGACGAAACGATTGCCCTCACCGGTGACGAGCTCGATAACATACTCAACACTGCTGAGTTCGTGGAAGAGCCGGTGCACGACGAGACCGTGCACGACGAGGCCTTGCCGGAAGAAGCGTTCGCCGAACAAGAGCCGTTGGGCGCCGACCTCTTGGGCGAGCAGCTCGGCGAGGACAGCGAGGAATCGGCGGCTGAAGACGCGCCGACCGAACGCGTACTCGAACAAGACGCACTCGAACAGCCCGAGGCCGAACTCGAGCAGACCTCAGAAGCCGACGAGCTCTCGGAACCGCTCGACGCGCTCAATCAAGGCTTCGACGGGGAGTTAACGATTGACGATCTCGGTTTTGAGCCCCTCGATCACGAGAGCGAGCAGGAAACCCACGATACCCACGACGAGCAACAGCCTGCGCCCCAAGAGCTCGACGGGCAACCCGACGAGCAACCCGACGAAGAAGGCCTCCTGCCTCCGGATATCGACGTTATTCCGGTAGACTTGGGCGATAAGCCTTCGAGTTCCGATGAACACGAGCACGAAGCGCTTCTCGACGAGGACTTGCCGCTCGACGCACTGCAGGAAGCTCCCGGTGAGGCGCACACCGCCGAGACAGAGACCCCCGATATAGAGACCGAGGAGCAGCCCGCATCCGAGCTCGAGCAGGAAACACAAGACTCGGGGTTCGATTTCACGCTCGACGACATATCTTTTGAGGATGAATCTCTTGCGGATGAGGCCGAGGGCTTTGAACAGCTCGAGGTTGAACCCGCCGAGGAGCCGACTACCGAGCTATCGACCGAGGAGGCCGAACCCACGAGCGATGACCTTGAGTTAGACGAGCTATCACTCGATGAGCTCGACCTTGAAGAGCCCGAGCTCGGCGAGCCTGAACTCGATGAGATTGCTCCCGAACACGTTGAGACAAGCGAAGAGGCCGAAGCGGCACCCGCCGAGGATCTCGCCCGCGATGCATCCGAGCCTACCGAAACAACCGAGGAAGATTATCTCGGCGGCGATGACGGGCTCGATGCGCTCGCCGATATGGATATCGACTCCGAGCTTGCGGGTATAGAAGAGCTGAGCGACGCCCCGAGCGACGAAGACTTCGCGCTCTCGACAGACGAGCTGGAGGGGATCCGCTTCGATATCGAAGACGAGCCGGAAGCGTCGGAGCCGGAGCAAGCCGGCGACGGGGCCGACCAGGCTGCAGACCAAGCTACTGAGGAACCGGCCCAGGAATCTCTGCACGATCGAAGCGACGAGATCCCCGGGGACCTGCGCGAGGAGATACGCTCGGTTCTGCATTACATGGATCAGCTCCTCGAAGCCTTGCCGGAGGACAAGATTCAAGAGTTTGCCGAATCGGAGCACTTTGAGGTCTATAAGCGGCTTTTTGAAGAGTTGGGGCTTGAGCAGTAATGGGTCTCTATAATCGAGTTCTTTCCACCACGCGGAGAAGTCGTACCGAGGCGGTGTTCGGGGCGCACGGCTCGAGCGATTCGCCGTTCGAGGCCGCTCACGCAGATGATCTCGGTAAAAAAAAAAGCGCCTCGAGCAAGCTCTTGAACAGACCGGCTCCTCGGATGTAACACCCCATCACGATCTGAAGCAACTCATTAGCGGTGTACAGGAGTCCGCGCGCGGAATAGAAACGCCGGTGGCGTTATTCGACGCAATCGATCAAGCCGTCGGTATTCGCAGCGGCGCACTCTTGCTTCCCGATCACACCGACTCGGTATTTGCGCCATGGGTCGCTCGCGGCATCGGGGCCACCACCGCACATCGCTTGCGGCCTCCGTTCGAGCTGTTTAGGGCCAACGAGGTTGAGGGGCTTATCGACCCTCAACTCCTCGCGCCTTATGTCTCGCTGCACGCCCGCGATACGCTCGAAGAGGCCGTAGTTATACCGCTTATCTACGACGAAACGGTTCACGGCGTTCTCGCGGTGTTTGAGTCGCCTTACAGTACCTTCGACCGCGAAAAACTCGAGCTCATGCTCGCATCGGTGGCCGACCGCTGCGCGATCCTGCTGATGCGCACCCGCAGCAACCTGTTTGCGTCCATGAAGCAGGTCGTCCTGCTGGACGACGAGAAGTTCTTCGAAGCCGGAGCGCATCTCCTCGAACAGGCTAAGCAGACACGAATGATTCTGAACTGTGTTCTTCTCGATTACAAGAACGCGACCGAGGCGCTCTCGGAACGGTATCCGGGGTTGAATCGCCGCCGCGCCCGGAAGGATATCGAAGCGGTTCTTACCGCGATGTTCGCCGGCTTGGCGGCCCTAACCTGTCGCCCCGGCGACCGAATCGGCGCATTGATGCTACAAAGCCGCGCGGTAGACTCCGAGCTACTGCAACGGCAGTTGACGGCCCAGCTGGATAAACTGTTTCCAACACTCGAGGACCGCGACGCAATCGAGATAACCTGCTTCACGAACAAGCTCGCCGATGAGCAGTTTCTCCCTCGACTGCGCCAAGAACTCACGTAATGGTTCGGATCGAGCCGAGCAAGACCGGTGAGCCGACTGCACGCGTCGGGCGACGCAGCCTGGTCTCGCGTTACGCACCGCGACGCGAAGCCGAGCGCTTCGTCCATGGCCGCCTCGGCGAAACCTCACCGGGTACCGTCGTGATACTCGGCGAGGTGCTTGGGTACCTCAGCTCGGCCCTGCGCGCCGCCTATCCGACCGCCGCCGTGATCGCGATCTACTTGAGCTCAGAAACCGTCGCACACCGCGTCGATACCGCCTCGCTCGAGCAACACGCAATCTGGCACCCCGAGCAGGGGATGCCGTTCAGCAGCTTCCTCGAAACCAGGTTGTCCGAGCATCAAGTTGAACGCCTCGAGGTGCTCGAGTGGCAACCCGCCACCGAGGCCTTCCCGGAACTCGCCGAGCGGTTACGCAGCAGCATACGAACGCTGGTACGGAGACTGACCTCCGGCGTAGTGACGGCGTCCTACTTCGGACCACGCTGGTTTCGAAACGCCTTTCTCAATTATCTTGCGACCGAGCGCTACGCACAGATACGGATTTCTCCAGATGCAACGATCGCGATCGCGGCCTCCGGACCGTCGCTCGAGCGCCGGCTTCCCGAGCTCGCCGCGCTTCGAACTCGCCTTGTGCTTGGCGCGCTCCCGTCGGCGGTTTCGGCGCTGATGCAAGCCGGCATATGCCCCGATTTCGTTGTACACACCGACGGAGGCGAGTACG
>PUOW01000422.1 GCA_003552185.1 Spirochaetaceae bacterium | reverse complement strand
GCCGAAGATGCGCTGGCGTTGCAGGCGAATCGAGTACTGTTCAGCGCGAGCGATCGCGTGCATGCGTGGATACGGGCGAAGAACGCCGGTGGGTCGCCAGGCGGCGGGAGCTCGGCGCCGGACAGCGACGTCGGCGAGGCACCGCCGCCGCCCCGCCCGCGCAACGACTGGACGAGGCGGCTGTACCTCATCAACCTGCCTTCCGGCGCGGAGCACCGCGACGTCGACGACGGTGAGCGGTTGCCGATCCTCTCCGAAGGTCTGCGCTACCTCTCCGACCGCGGTGAGGAGGTTCGCGTGCTTACCGGTGATCGGGCGGATCGTATCGCCCAGGTGACCGGCGCGGTCGACGATCTGCTCGAGGACTGAGGCGGCCGATTGGCGGGCGGCCGCCCGACGCGCGACCCTGTAGCGCTCCAACACTGTCTCGAAGATTATGGATGGGAGTGAACCCCGGATGGAACAGACCCGGTGATCTCAAGGAGTTACGCGGGAATGCCGGTGGACCGTCTAAGCCGGAACGGTTGAAGTGCGTAACTGCAGCCTCTGCAAAGCGATCATCATCTTTCATCCATAATCTTCGAAACACTTCCTAAGGCGTTCGCAGCAGGGGTGCGCACCGGGCGCATGCGCCAGATCTCCCGTCCGCCGTAGGAGCCGAAGCGGCGAAAACAGCGGCGCAGACCGGGCGGGCAGCGACTGATGATCTCCCGGGTCGCGATGAAGTCGCCGTCGGCAGCATACTCAGTGCCGAGATGGAAGAGGTAGTTCATGTGATCCGAGACGAGTGTCTCGCGCTGGTGGCCGACCTGATACTCTACATTCCCGACGTGCAACGCGAGTCGGAAGTACTTGGTGACGTAGTTCGTCCGGCCTTCTGCCTGCCAGAAGACACGGCTCAGCACGATCCGCAGAGCAGCAATAATCGAATTGCCGCTTAACCCGTCGAACGGGAAGAGAATGACCCCTGCGTGGCCTTTCCAGAACCAGAGGCGCCCTCCGTAGGGAGCGGCCGTTTCGGCGAGCGCCTGTTGAAATTCGGAGATAGAACGGGTGACGAACTCGGTGCTCGCATCCTTGGTGACGTTCGGTCCGAGATCGAGTCCGATATAGAGGGTCGCGAACGTGTATTCGGTGCCGACACGAACCCTTGTCCAGTCGGCCGGCGAAGGATGGAGACTGACCAACTCGATGGGATCGCGCGGAAAGTCGGGATCGGCGTCATCGATGAAGCGCGGCTCCACTCGTACGCCGGTAACACCAGCTGATTGGGCCGGTATCGAGGAGGTCGACTCCGCGGCGTTCGCAAGAGTCGAGCCGGTCCTGGCCGGTTCATTCGTCGAACCGACGCGATCGCCGAGTTCACGCGACCATTCGTTCACCGCATGCAGACGAGTCACTTTCAGGTCGGAGGCGAGTAGTGCCGAGCCCACATAATCAACCGCTCCCTCGCGAATCCAAGCTGCCGGATCGTCGAGTTCATCATATGGATCGAGTATGCCGACCGGCGCGACACCGCGCCGAATCGCGTAGCGCAACAGTCTCGTTCGTTCGCTCTGAGCGAGGCCGGAAACATCGAGGTAGATCAGATCGGTGTCGGCGCTATCGTAGGACTCGCCTGTGGACACAGAACGTAACCACGAGCGGGCGTCATCGCGTGATTCGAGCTGGACACGAGCCTTGGTGCTGCGTCGAAGCGCTCCGAGCGCTTTGGAGACCGCCGTGTCGGCGGAGAAAACGATCACCTGCATCTATCCGTCTCCGAACTGCAGCCGATACCGGTACAACGTAGTTCCCGGTTCGATGCGGACCGGTTCGAGCCACTCGGCAATCTCATTCACCAGCCCGGTGAAAACCGTCTCGCTCACGTATACCGACTGCGGCTTTGCGTATTTTGATTCGATCTCTACGAGGCGATCGAGCACGGGGCTCTTCATCTCCTCGAATTGGGAGCGGTACTCTACCTGACCGTTGTGGACGGCGACTCGAATCAGCAGATTCTCCTCGATACGCCGCCGGAGTGCATTGTAGAAGAAGAGCTCGTGGATAAGTGAGATGGCCGAAAGGGCGGCCGCCGGCTGCGTATCCGCGCCGTAGAATGCTGCGGTCGCTCCATCACCCTCCCAATTCCAGACACGCCCGCCACGGGACTCGACGATCTCGCGGAACAACGACCGCAGGTCCGAATAGGTGTGCTGTATCGTCTCATCGGGATACTTCCGAACCAGTCGCGAGTTCCCCACGACATCGATGCGCATAAGTGAGAAAACGTACGTCTGTCCGTCTTCGAGGACACCCCAGTTTCTCGTGGTGTGGAAGTGCGTATCCTCGAAGAAGGTGCTTGTCTCGGCGTTATATCGATAACCGAGCGCCTCGATCTCGTGAATGAGCGGCGTCAGCCCCCGCACGCGATAGTGCCGGCCGGCGAGACCTTGGTTAGAAATCCGGGCGAGCTCCTGTACGAGCTCGATGAATCGTCCCTCGGCAAGGAAATCGTCGACCAATTGTGCCGCGGCATCGCGCGCCGGTATCGTCATGCTCTCGGGAAACCCCGTACGCTCGTGCAGGTCGTAGTTGCGAATGAGCGATCGGGCAACATGATTCATAAGGCGCACGTTGAAACTCTCGGCAACCGTCCGGACGCAGAGCCTGCGAGTTTTACTCGAAATACGCACGGTCAAGAGCATAGCAGTAATTTGTTGCGCCTGTGAATTGAAATTACTGTCTCAAAGATTGTGGATGAACATGCCTTGGCACAAAGAAAGACGCTCATCGGTGATTCATCGGGTTGATATCCGGTCCGTTTACACCCTTCTCGCCGTCGTTGCCGCAGGTGCATCGACCGGCCGCCTCGCCGGCCGTTTGCCCGGATAGGGGATGCCGACAAGCAAGTAGCCCGGCCGGTACTCCGGCGCCTCCCGCAGCGGGGTGGAATAGCGTCGCCTCCAGATGCGCTCGGCCCACTCGGGCAACGAAGTGCGGGTGAAAAACTTCCTGTTTCGGTACAGCCGGCGGCGGATGTCGGCGAGGGCCTGCGCCTCTACTCCGGCGACCGAGGCGTGAGTGGCGGTGTCGCCCACCGGCTGATTGATGCGAAACGGTTTGGCTGCGTTGTGCTCGGCGGTGTAGATGGCCAGCCGCTCCATCTGCAGGTTCTCGTTTCGCGCAAAGCAGACGGTCTCTCGGGTGTGCTCGTGCAGATCCTTTCGCAGCTGCCGATCGATGTAGTTAACGGCGAACAGCGGGTTGTCCACCGTGCGTGCCGCACGGGAGCTGATGCGCCGGTGGATGAACCGGCCGGCCTGCCTCCAGCCGACTACCGCCGCCGAGGCCGCGCAGGCGCGCATGTAGTCGGTTTTCTTGTCGGTGTAAAGCGTTAGCCGCGCCCGAGCCGACTCCGCGTGCAACCGTACCGCCTGCTCGACGATGCGCGCGAAGCTCTTCTCCACCCCTCGCGGGTCGGCACGACAGCGCTGCTCGAGCTCATCGCGGCGGCGCTTCTGCCCGTCGGTCATCCGCCCCTTGCGCCGGATGGTCACCCCGTCGATCGCGTACACGTACTGCGAGTCCACACCGGCTAAGGTGTGCAGGTTATTGGGAAAGTACTGGCTGACCGCATAGCTCTCAAAGCCGTCGGCGGCGAGGTCTTCGTCGAGGCTGATGTGCTCGAGCGCTTGCGCGTGCTGCCACAGCGCAGAGCGCGCGGCGCGCATCGTGCGGTTTATCACGCAGTTCGGCGAGATGCCGAGGCTGCGCGCACACCCTCTCACCCCCGCACACTCTCCCATCGCCCGCAGGAGCCTGCGGTAGTCCACCGGACGCTTGACGTAGTAGTCGATGCTCAGCGTCTGGCTGCTGAAGGTGCGCCGGCAGCCGCGACAGCGAAAGCGCTGCACCGCTCCGAACGCTGCGGTGTGATGCCGGCCGTAGCGCACGAAGGTGCCCTCGGGTACCCGGCAGACGCGGTGATAGCGACAACAATCGTTGGGACAGAACTTCGGTATTCTCTGCATAGAAAACTCCTCTCTGCCCCGTAACTACCGGCGAAAATGAGCTGACGATTGTTGTCCATAATCTTTGAGACAGTATGTATTTTTAAAAATTACTTTCATAATTATCAATTTGAGGATACGATGACCATGACCGGCCGCTTGCGGGGTTCCGCGATGCCGAATCCCCGTGCGGGAGATCGGCCCGCCCGACCCGATCACACCGGCCGCATTCACGACACAGGAGGCAGAGTATGAGCAAGGAGTTCTTCCCGAACGTTCCCAAGATAAAGTACGAAGGTCCCGAATCGGACAATCCGTTCGCCTTCAAGTTCTACAACCCCGATAAGAAGGTCGCCGGCAAGACGATGCGCGAGCACCTGCGCTTCTCCATCGCCTACTGGCACACGATGACCGGCGACGGCTCCGATCCGTTCGGTGTCGGCGTGAACATCCGCCCGTGGCTCTCGATCACCGACAAGATGGAGCAGGCGAAAGCGCGCATGCATGCGCTTTTCGAAGTGCTCGACAAGCTCGACATCGATTTCTTCTGTTTTCACGACCGCGACATCGCTCCCGAGGGCGAAACGCTGCGCGAGAGCCACAAGAATCTTGACGAGATCGTGTCTCTTGCCAAACAGCTGATGGGTGAGCACAAAGTTGACCTGCTCTGGGGTACCGCCTGCCTCTTTCAGCACCCTCGGTTTACCCATGGGGCCGCCACCAACTGCAACGCCGATGTCTTCGCCTACGCCGCCGGACAGGTCAGGAAAGCGATCGAGGTGACCAAGGAGCTCGGCGGACACAACTACGTCTTCTGGGGCGGCCGCGAGGGGTACGACACCATCTGGAACACGAACATGAAGCTCGAGCTCGACAACATGGCGCGCTTCCTCGAGATGGCGGCCGACTACGCGAAGAAGATCGGCTTCACCGGACAGCTACTCGTCGAGCCGAAGCCCAAGGAGCCGACCGCCCATCAGTATGACTACGATGTCGGCAACATTCTCGCGTTTCTGCTCAGCTACGGCCTCGCCGACCGGTTCCGCATCAACATCGAGCAGAACCATGCAATCCTTGCCGGGCACACATTCCAGCACGAGATCCGTCTCGCACGCCAGAACGGCATGCTCGGAAGCCTCGACGCCAACCAGGGCGACTATCTGCTCGGCTGGGACACCGACCAGATGACCACGAGCATCCCCGAGGCGGTTGCGGTAATGTACGAGGTGCTAAACACCGACGGACTCGCCCCGGGCGGCATGAACTTCGACGCGAAACTGCGCCGCGGCAGCTTCGAGCCGGATGACATCTTCCTCGGGCACATCGCGGCGATGGACACCTACGCACGCGCACTCGAGATTGCAGCCCGCATGAAGGACGCCGGCACTGTCGACAAGTTCGTCGACGATCGCTATTCGAGCTGGAAAAGCGGCATCGGCGCGGAGATCACAGCCGGAAAGCACGACCTCGAGTCGCTCGAGAAGTACATCCTCGATAAAGGCCCGATCGAGACGAGCTCCGGCCGCCGCGAATGGGTGGAAGCGGAGATCAACCGCTTCATCTGAGGTTTTACATGATGCTACCACCGTGGCGTGACCTGTCTCGGGTGCGGCGCAAGGCGCTCGAGGTTTTCCTCGACGGCAATCCGCACACCCGTTCGGAGATCGCCGCGGCGGTTGGACAGAGCGCCCCGTCGGCGACCGCGCACATCGATGCGCTACTCGAGCGCGGACTCGTCGCCCCCGTCGACGAAACGAACGGCGGGGGCGATTCGACCACCGGCACGCGGACGGGGGCTCCCGGCCGGCCTGCGGCAAGCTTTCGGCTCTGTCCGGAGCGGGCACTCGCGCTCGGCATGGAGTTACGCCCCTCGCTCGACGAGCGCTCACCGGCCCATCTCACCGCGCAGCTCGTGCAGATCGACGGCACGGTCGTCGGTGAGCGCCGCATCGATCTGCCGACCACCGCACTCCGAGCAATACGCAGTGTCGTACTCGAGGAGGCCCGACGGACACTCGCCGATCTCGAGCAGACCGGGGTGCCGGCCGGTACAGCGCCGGCGAGCGCCCGGACTCCGAACGTCTCCGGGAAGCAGGGCGCCGATCGGCAACCAACAGCTGCGCCGGTCGTTGGTCTCGGATTGTCGCTTCCGGGAGTGGTCGACTGCGACCGGCAATTTCTCATCCACGCACCGAACCTCTTCCTTTCGCGGGTGTCGTTCGCGGGGCTCGCCGAGGAGCTGCAACTGCCGGTCTACGTCGACAACGAGGCAAACGCCGCCGCTCTCGCCGAGTACGTGTTGTGGGATCGCGCGTCGGCGGGTTCAACCACGCCGAAGGCGGGCGCGCAGCCGCCGGCGGGCTCGCTCGTGCGGATCTCGATCACCGAGGGTGTCGGCGCCGGAATCATCGTCGACGGCCGCCTGATGCGTGGCGATACGTGGCGCGCCGGCGAGTTCGGCCACATGGCGATCCGCGACGGGAGCCGACGCTGCAATTGCGGCCGGACCGGATGCTGGGAGCAGTACGTCTCCGAACGCGCTCTGCTGCGGGAGGCGCGCGCCGCCGGCCTGCATTGCCCGGATGTCGGCTCGTTCATCACGATCCTCGCCGGTGGGGGGGTGACTGCGCGTTCGCCGGGCGGTTGGTACCCCACGCACAGCGACAGCGCAGGCGGGAGCGGACCGGAACCGCTGACGGGCGGTGTGAGAGGGCCCTTGCCGGGCGGTGTGAGAGGGCCCTTGCCGGGCGTCGACTCCGCCGGCCGCCGTGGCGGAGCGGTTCCACCAACGGCCGACGAGCGTGGTTGGCCGAGTGGTCACGACGCCGTGGGGCGTCGCGGACCCGCCCGCGGCGACGCGCGAGCACGGGCGGTGTGGAATCGTTACATCGATGCGCTGGCGGTGGGCATCGAGAATGTTGCCGCCTGCGTGGACCCCGGGACTATAATTGTCGGCGGCGAGATCGCCGTCGCCGGAGAGTCGCTCGTCGGCCCGCTGCGGCAGGCGGTCGAGGCGGTGTCGTTTCTCACGAGCGGTATCCGGGTGGCCGGTTCGGCGCTGCCGGCCTCGGCACCGGTGACGGGAGCGGCGTTGCTCGCATTCGGCGACCTCTATCCGGCCGCGTGGGGTGATCGTTCTCCCGGTGGCGCGGCCGGAGGGGTTGTGAACGGTACCAATCGGAACACCGCCGGCGCATCGGCGGCAATGTAGCGCAACTGGAGGATAATTATATATGGCAGGCAAAAGACATGTGCTCGGTTTCGAGCTTTCGACACAATCAACGAAATGGATCGTGCTCGATACCGGCGACGGGACGATCGCCGCGAGCGGCGGCTTCGAGTTCGACACCCGTTTCCCGTCCTACGGCACCCACGGGGGTGTTCTCGAATCGTCGGACCAGAAGCTTCGCCACGCGCCGCCGGTGATGTACCTCGACGCGCTCGACGCGATGTTCGACCAGATTCGAGACTCCGGCATCGACCCGGGAACGATAGCGGCGATCAAATGCGACGCTCAGCAGCACTGCACCGTCTACTCGAACGCCTCGCTCGCCGAGCGCCTCGCGCGTCTCACCGAAGCGCACGCACTGGTAGACTGGATCAGCCCGTCGATAACCCGCAAGACGAGTCCGATCTGGGAGGACCGTACGACCGCGCGCGAGGCCGAGCAGCTCACCGAGGCGCTCGCCGACACCGATCCCGGCGAGTGGACCACCGCCGGCGCCCCGGCGAGCGGAAGCAGCGCAGATGCGCAGACGCGCGGCATCGAGGCGGTCACCGGGAACAGAGCCGAATTGCGCTTTCCCGCCTCACAGATCATCCGCTGGGCGAACGAGGCGCCGCAGGAGTACCGGGCGACCGCGCACGTTCAGCTGCTCAG
>PUOW01000330.1 GCA_003552185.1 Spirochaetaceae bacterium | reverse complement strand
GGCCGGCAAACTAGTTACAACCGAGATTCGGCTCCCGAATCTCCGGGTTAATGGAACGGTTTTGCAGCCGCTCGGGATCATCGTATGCGAGCTCGTGACCAACTCCATGAAGTACGCGTTTCCCGAGCGAAACGGAGGCGAGATCCGGGTGAGCGGTAAAGATGAAGGGGAAAGCCTCGTTCTCTCTTACACCGACGACGGCGTGGGGCTTCCCGATTCGGTGAGCCTCGAGAATCCCAAGACCTTTGGGCTTCAGATCGTCCGGATGCTCGCCGAACAGCTGAACGGAACGGTATCGCTGTCCGGGCGGAAGCGAAACACCTACACCATCCGGCTCCCGTTAGTACCGTAATAGGCGCGGGGCGCCGCGCGGGGCGCGGGGTTGGCGCGGGGTTGGCGGGGTTGGCGGGGTTGGCGGGGGGCGCGGGGTTGGCGCGAACAACTCCCCGCGGCGCTCAGGCCGCGGAGAGTCGATCGGCGGAGCGCTGCTTAGCGGCGACCGCCGCGCGGGGGAGTTCTCGACTCGCGCTGCTGCGGGCTTCGACGGTGCTCCTGTTGCTGCACGCGCGGCGCGTCCTCGCGCTCGCCGAGCGGCTCGCGATCCAGCGCCAGACCTCGGGCTTCGTCGGCCCGCTCGCCGCGCGCCTCCGCTACCGCGTTGCGGCGCTCACCGGAACCGGCCCACAGCGGATAGCGCTCTTCGTGCCAGAACTTCTGTTCCGTACCGTCGGCCGTAATCTGCATCGGCGCGACATACTCCGGAACGGTGAAACCGCTGAGTTCCAGCTCCCCACCTTCTACGAAAGGCAGGTCTTTGGTGTGCCCGAAACGCCCGAGCATGAGTTGGTAGCTCCCGTCCTCGGTTCTCACAAACCACTCGTCTTCCCGGTGCTCCAGGGTACCGCTCAGCTCCGACACCGCGCCGTCGCGGGCTATCTCACGCCCAATCGGGGCATCGCCGTTTGCAGCGGCGCTCACGGTGAACATCAACGTCAAGGCCGTTGCGATCAAAATACTGTGTGTACGCATTTTCGTACCTCCTGTGCTACAAGTTCTACCGGTAATGTAGGCACCTCAACCGGAGAATCGATGGAGCGCGTATGAAGATTACGTGAGTTCGCTCGGCAGCGTGATCGATACAACGGTACCACGGTCATAATCGCTACTGATCCTGATACTGCCGTTGTGCAACAGCACGATGCGCCTCGCGATCGTAAGCCCCAGCCCCGACCCGGGCGTGTTGCGCGCGTACTCGCCACGGTAGAGCCGTTCAAAGAGTCGTTCCAGTTCCTCGGGCGGTATCGGCGGCCCCTCGTTCGTGACCGTGATGCGAACGCCCCCGTTCTCCGTATGCGGGCCCTCCGCCTCGCGCGCCGGGTCAATTCCCAGGTCAATTGCGCCCCGTTCCGGAGCGTGCCGCACGGCATTCGAGACCACGTTCGAGACCGCCCGATAGATGAGCGCCTCGTCGGCACAGATCGCTTGCACGCCGAGATGCACCCGCCAGATCAACTGTTTGCGCTCGATCTCATGGTGAAATCGCTGCCTCAAGGTCTCGACGAAATCGGCGCTAGAAAACGTCGAGCCGTTCAGGGTGAGGTCGGGTTGCTCAAGCCGCATCAACTCCTCGAGGTCGGCGATCAAGCGTTCCACCCGACCGAGCTCGCCGAGCGTCGCCTGTATCGTACCGGCGTCGGGGGTATACACGCCGTCGAGAATCGCCTCGAGACGAGCCCGGATAGAGGCGATCGGCGTGCGCAGGTCGTGCGTTACGTCCTGCGCCCACTGGGCGCGCAGTTCGCGCTCGTTCGACAAACGCGACGCGAGCGTGTTGGCAGCGCGCGCGATACGGGCGATCTCTTCGGTGCCCTGCTCCGGAATGGCCGCCGTCGGCCGACCGTAGGCAATTGAGTCGATACCCTCGGCCACCCGCGCCGCCGGGCTCGTGAGCGAGCGAGCAAACCCCCAGGCGGTGACGAGCGCAGCGCCGAACGCGGCTACCCCGCCGGCGGCGGCCGCACGCAACAGCGACTCGGTGAGCGCCCGGTTCGCGGCGTCGTTTCGAAAAGCGGTACTCCCCACCGAGTAATAGCCGCGGAGCGCACCGTTCTCACGTACCGGGATGCGCTCCTCATCGTGCTCACGCCGACGCCCTACCCCGCGATTAGAGGCTACCACACGCCCGTCGCGGTCGTAGACAAACACCGGAACGTCTTGCGGGATCAACTCTTGAGCGGCTTCTTCGCCCGCCGCGGAATCTCGGGATAAGATTCGCCGAGCACCTTCTTCCACCATCGCAACACGTCTGGCACTCCAGGTGGAGAGCGAGTAGTTATAGCCGGCTACCAGCGCGCCGCTGAGTACCACGAGCAGGACCGCGAAACTGGTGACGAACGCAATCAGCGTTCGGCGAAAGAGACTACCCATTACTTCAATCGCTGCTTCGATCGCGGCCACGCTCGGCTTCACGATCTCCACCGGTCGACCGCCCGGCGTCTGAGGCACGCACGGCCGCCGGCGCCTCTCTGCCGGCAAACCGGTACCCAAATCCGCGCACGGTATCTATCCAGGGAGCCTTTGCGAGCTTCAGCCGAATGTTCTTGATATGGGTATCGATGGTGCGCTCGGAACCTTCGGCGAGGTAATCGAGACACACACCAAGCAATCGCTCCCGCGAAACTACGATCGCCGGATGATCGGCGAGATGACTCAGAATCTTCCACTCCGCAGCGGTTAACGACAGTTCGAGACCATCATGCCGACAGACATGCCCTTGCTCATCGAGCTCGAGTTCGTGCTCGTGGTCGTGCCCATGCTCAGCAGTCGCGGCGAGCCGATATCGACGTCCGCCCTCGGCGGGCCGGGTGTCGTCGGCTTGCGAGCGCCGAAGCATCGCCTTCACCCGCAGCATCAGCTCTTTGTTCGAGAATGGTTTTACGACATAATCGTCGCCCCCCACCTCGAACCCGGTGATACGGTCGGACTCGCCGGTTCGTGCGGTGAGAAAGATAATCGGCGAGCGGCAGAACTCTCGCAATCGGCGCGCAAACAGAAATCCGTCACCGTCCGGCAGCATCACATCGAGGATGATGACCTCGGGTGCCTGCATGCGAATCGCATCTTCGAGTCCGGCAAGTCTCGAAAACGCGACCACCTCATGCTGCTCGAGTCGGAGGTACGACACGATCGTCTCACGCAAGCCGTCATTATCCTCAACAACAAATACACGCGCCATGCACACGCTCCTTACAATACGTCACTATACAACACCATAGCATGCAATTCTCGCCGACCAATGTGTACACCTTCGGGAGCTCGAGTGAAGATCGTGTGAAGCGCTGCAGTCGCAACAACTTCACCGCATCTTCATACTCTCTCCGCACAGACTCCTTTCCCAACGCATAGATTCGGCTTCATGAACAACCGAGACAGAACGCTCGGCGGAGACCGAGCCCACGGCGGTGCCGGACCGATCGGCCTCGCTATCGCCACGCTCGCACTGGCGGCACTCGGCCTCGCGGGAGCAGGCGCTTCCCGGGCGTACGCCGAGGAACCGGCGGCGCTCCTGAGCAGCCGGGCAAACACACCCGAAATCCCGACCACGGTCTTGGAGGCGTTGGATTCGGCCGGCGATAGCCCGGGTGTTCTGGAGGCGCGAGCGGCCTACGACAAAGCGCGGGTGGAGGCGGCAGCGGCAGGCTATCGTGGTGACGTGTCGTTCTCGGCCCGCCCGTCCTGGGAAACCTCCTGGGTGTGGGGCGATGCTCAAGATCCGTACCATGAAGTGACCGGCACCCTCGAGACCACCGTACCCACCGGGCTAAACGACGCCGATCACACAAGGCTGCGCCAGGCCCTGAGCCGCTCGGCGGCGGCGGAGGCCGAGCTTCGTGAGGCCGTGCTCGAGGCGGTGGTGACAACGTACTCGGTGTACGCCGAGGCGTATCTTGCGCGCGCCGAGCTCGCGGTGCTGGAAGATGAGGCCGAGGCGGCACGCCTGCGGAGCGACGCGATAGAGGGTCGCTATGCTCGCGGCGAGGTTTCGCTCCTCGAGGTATTGTCGGAGCGCGAAGAGCTTCGCAATGCCGAACAGGCGCTCGATACGGGCGTGATGAACGCAGAGCTCGCACTGCTCGATCTCATCATAGAGAGCGGTGCCGAGATTCCCTCGCCCTCTCGACCGGGAGCCCTGCTGGATGAAAGCCCGCAGCTGCGCTCGCCTCTTGAGTTTGTGTCGGAGCTGAAGCTACCCGAGCACGACACCGTTCTCGCGCGGATCGATCACAGCCATCCACGCATCGTGAGGCAGCAAGCTCTGCTCGAGGTCGCCGAGGCCGAGAGCTCTCCCCGCCGAGAACCGCTTCTCTCTTCGGTCTCTATCGGCTATTCCGGCCAGGACGGTCACGGAGGTGCCGTGTCGTACTCGTTTCGTGCCCCCGCGGTCACCCTGTCCTACACCCCTCCCCGGTTTGAGTTGGGTTCCGACCCGGGGGCATCGGATTCGCGGCGCGACCGCGACGACTACGAGACCGTGAGTCTCTCGGCGGTGTTCTCGGTGAGTCTTGGTCGCGAGCGCGAATACGCCGCCGAGACCGCCTTAGCCGCGGCGAGCATCGAGGAACGCCGCCTTGCAGCGTTGCACCACACCCTTGTGTCCGAGATCACCGCAGCCGAACGCGCGGTCTCGAACGCCGAGTCTCGCCACCAACTCGCGCTGCAGGAGCTCGAGCGCTCCGAGGCTGCGTACGCCGCCGCAGCAGCGCGCAGCACACTCGGAACGGCGCAACCGGGCGAGCCGGAATCGGCTGCGGCAGCACTATCGCGTTCTCGTTTCGCGGTGACCGAACGCGAGGTAAGCCTCGCACTCGAAAAGCTTCGCTATCTAGCGGCGGCGCATCTTCCCCAGTCGCTGCCGCAGAGGCTGCAGAACACACTGTTCAATGAACACAACGGAGGATTCCGATGAAAAGAACCGGCAGTGCCGATCGAGGAAACGAAGGCACCCCGAGCTCGAACCACAGCGCCGGGGAGATTCAGCAAGGAAGTCGTCGCGGCTCGCAGCGGCCCCGACGACGGGGTATGCGCATAGGTGCGCTTGTCGCGGCAGGGGCGATTCTGGCTACCGGCCTGCTGGTATACTACCAGCCTTTCGGCCCGTTGTTCGGCGACTCGAATCCGGCTTCGGACTCACCGGAAATCGAGACCGTTGAGGCGAGCGAAGGAATCGTGAGGGTAACGATTGAAAGCCCGGGGGTGGTGGAACCGCACCGCACACGCACGCTGCGGAGCGCGATAGACGGCACCGTCACCTGGATGGCCGAGGAAGGATCCGAGGTATCGGAGGGCAGCCCGCTTGTTCGGTTCGATGCGCGCGAGCTCGAGCGCGCGGTGCAGCGTGCAGAGATCGCCTTTGGCGACGGTCGGCTCAAGCGCGATCGGGCGGCCGAAGAACTCACTCGCGCGCAACGCGTTCTTGCCGAACGCGAAGCGCTGTTGGTTTCCGGTTCGGTTTCACGTGATGAGGTTGAGACCGCGCGAGAGCACGCCGGCACGGCGGAATACAATCTGCGTTCGGCGGAGCTTGCGTTGGAGAGAGCCGGTATCGACCTCGAGGAGGCCGAAGAGGCGCTCGCCGGCGCGGTGCTGAGCGCACCGTTCGACGGAACCGTGTTGCGGACCGAAGCAAGCGAAGGCGACCGTGTCGGTCGTAACTCCACCCTTCTGACCTTCGGGGATCTCGCGCACCTGCGATTCAGCGCCGAGATCGACGAGTACGACATAGGCAACATTACGAAAGGCTTGCCGGTGGGCATTGTCTCGGATCTACTCGGACCCGAAAACATTCGGGCGCGGGTGACCGGAATGAGCCCCGAAGCCGAGATCGTGAACAACATCCCGGTGTTTCGGGTGACGGCGGAGGCCGAGAACCCCGACCGGCGATTGAAGCCCGGTATGAGTGTCGACCTCGTGATACAGGTGGCGCGCGAGTCGGGAGTGGTGCTACCGACGAATGCGGTTCGGCACGAGCAGGATCACAGTTACGTAGAGCTCGTCGAGAACGCCGACTCCACCGTTGAGCGGGAGGTAACCACCGGCTTAGACAACGGGGTTGAGATCGTGATACTCGACGGGCTCGAGCCCGGCGAGACCGTCACGCTTCCCGAGAGCCGAGGAGAGCTTCCCTGGCAGAGCTCCGACGCGCCTACCGCGCAGGCGGAAGACGAGGACCGCGAAGCGCTGCCGATCTCGGTTCCGGGCAGTTCCGGATCCGGCGCCGGCTCCGGAAGCGGCGGCGGCGCGGGCGGAGGGGCCGGCAGATGATAGAGCTCACCGATATCTACAAACAGTACCGGATGGGGCCCAACACCGTTACCGCGCTCGGAGGTGTCTCGCTCGAGGTGCCCACCGGAGCGTTTGCCGCGATAGTGGGGCCCAGCGGTTCCGGAAAATCAACGCTGATGAACATCATCGGCTGTCTCGACACCCCCGACAGCGGTAGCTATCGCCTCGCGGGCGAAGAAGCCGCCGAGCTCAGCGATAACCGACGATCCGAGGTTCGAAACCGCCATATCGGGTTTGTGTTTCAGGCCTTTAATCTGCTCACCCGAGCGAACGCACTCGAGAATGTAGAGCTACCGTTGATCTATCGCGGAATCGGAGCCCGTAGACGGCGCGAGGTAGCGACGCAGATGCTTGAGCGCGTGGGACTCGCGGAGCGAATGCATCATCTTCCGAGTGAGCTCTCAGGCGGGCAACGACAGCGCGTCGCGATCGCGCGCGCGTTGGTGGGCACCCCGTCGATACTGCTTGCCGATGAGCCTACCGGTGCGCTCGACACCACAACCGGGGAGGAGATCCTGGCGCTGTTTGAGGAGCTCAACGCCGAAGGCATGACGGTACTGCTGGTGACACACGAGCCCGAACTCGCCGCACGCGCCGAAACCGTGGTGCGCCTCTTAGACGGCGGCGTGTCGGCTATAGAGAACGCGAAGGAGCAGCGCTCATGAACGCGAAAGCACAGCTGATCATGCTCTGGGAAAACGGGGCGATCTCGATACGCAGCATTCTCGCAAATCGCGGCCGCTCGTTTCTCACCGCGCTCGGCGTGATCATCGGAGTAGCCTCGGTCATTACGCTCACGGCTCTGGGCCAGGGTGCGCGCATCTCGGTTGAGGAGCGGCTCGGAACGCTTGGGGCGAACCTTATGATCGTGTACTCCGGGGAACCTCGCGGCACATCGCTCGTTCGCCCTCGAACCACCAACATTCGCCCAACGCTCACCGCCGACGACCTTGCCATGATAGAATCGTTTCCCGAAGACCTCGTGGTGATGACCGCACCGGAGTCCTCGCTCAGCGGGCAATTGAAGTTCGAAAACCGCAACGTTACCGCCACCGTGATCGGCACTCACCCGAACTACACCGAGATCCGAAACTTCGCGCCGATCTACGGGAGCTTCTTTGGAGAGTCCGATCTCGAGAACCGAAGGAACGTGGTCGCACTCGGAGCCGAAACCTACCGCGAGCTCTTCCCCGACGGGCGCGACCCGCTCGGAAGCACTGTTCGCATAAACGGCTTCCCGTTTCGCGTTGTCGGCATCATGGAGGAGAAAGGATCACCGTCGCAGGATGCCTCAGCGATTATACCGTTCAGCACCTTCCGGCGGTCACTCTCGGGCGAGGATCGCTACGCGATGATCAACATCCAGGCGGGCTCCCCGGAGGTGATGTACGACCTGCAAGAGCAGATCGAGCAGGCGCTACTCGCGGCACGCCGCCTGCCCTCGATCGAGCTCGCAGACTTTTATATCGCCAACCAGATGGACTTGATCGGAACGGTCACCGAGGTAGCCGACACCTTCACGCTGCTGTTAGGCGGTATCGCCGCGATTAGCCTGCTCGTCGGCGG
>PUOW01000039.1 GCA_003552185.1 Spirochaetaceae bacterium | reverse complement strand
GCGATGACTTCGGCGCCTTTCTCGGGATGGACTCCGAGCGTTCGCGGCAGGCTGAGAAGCTTCAATGCTTGCTCGAGAGTGATCTCGCGGGGAGCGAGCTCCTTCGGTACGCTTGCGCGTTTCGGCTTCGGGTCGTCCTCGCTCTGCTCGCCGAGCTGCACGTACGGTCCATAGCGCCCGATCAAGCAATACACGTTCTTGCCGGTCTCGGGGTCTTGCCCGAGCGGCTCGGGGCCGTTCTTCTGCAACTCGATCAGCTCGTCTATTTCCTCGCGGGTAAGATCGGCCGGCGCAACCTCTTCCGGGATCGATGCGTGCACCGCGTCATCGCCCTCGTCATCGTGCACGAGGTATGGGCCGTAGCGGCCGATCTTGATCTGAACGCCGTTCGTGACATGGGGGAGCTCTATTGTGCGCGACGCCTCGGGGCGAATCTGATCCTCGCGCTCCTCTACCGCGCGCAACAGACCGTTCGAGCCGTTGTAAAACTCGCGCAGGTAGGCGATCGAGTCGCGCTCGCCGACCGCGATATCGTCGAGCGCATCCTCCATCTTCGAGGTAAAGCTGTACTCTATAAGATCGGGGAAATGATTCTCGAGCAACTGTATGACCGCGAAGCCGGTGAAGGTCGGCACGAGTGCGTTGCCCTGTTTGCGGATATAGCCGCGTTCAAGGATGGTTGAGATGATTGAGGCGTATGTAGAGGGCCGCCCAATACCCTCGCGCTCAAGACGCTGCACCAAGGAAGCCTCGGTGTAACGCGCAGGCGGCTTGGTCTCGTGTGAGATCGGCGCGAGCTCCTGCAGCGCGAG
The DNA here is from genome assembly GCA_003552185.1 of Spirochaetaceae bacterium. Classification (GTDB taxonomy): domain Bacteria; phylum Spirochaetota; class Spirochaetia; order DSM-27196; family SLAA01; genus B1Sed10-166. The sequence continues at coordinate 7,157 of PUOW01000039.1, read as the reverse complement.
CGTCTGCTCGGCGGTGAGGCTCGGGAGAAACACCTCTTTGTCCTCGAGCGCCGCCTCGGGATCGTCCTTGCCTTCAACATACACGCGCAGAAAACCCGGAAACAGGATGCGCGTGCCGGCGGCGGTGAAGGTAGTGTCGGCGGCGGCGATTCGAACGCTCACCTGCGATTTCTTGGCGTCGGCCATCTGGGTCGCGATCGTGCGTTTCCAGATGAGCTCGTACAGCGAGCGGTCCTTGCCTTGAAGTCCACTCTGCTCCGGATGGCGAAAGCTCGGGCCCGATGGGCGAATCGCCTCGTGCGCTTCCTGCGCATCGCGCGAGCGCGAAGAGTACTGGCGGGGCTTCTCAGAGAGATACTCGCTGCCGTACAGCGACTCGACGCTTGAGCGCGCGCCGCCGATGCCCTCGCTCGAGAGCTGCGGTGAATCGGTTCGCATGTAGGTAATCAAGCCTTCCTCATAGAGCCGCTGCGCGATGCGCATCGTATCGCGGGCGGAAAGCCCGAGCTTGCGGTTGGCCTCTTGCTGCAGGGTGGAGGTGATGAACGGGGGCGCCGGGCGCGCCGTCACCTGCTTCTCGTTGACCTCGGCGACGCGCCACTCGGATTTCTCGAGGCGCTCGTGCAGCGCGCGGGCCGCGTCCTCATCGAGCAGCAGCACGTTCTTTCCGGCCGCAACCTCGCCGGTGGTCTCGTCGAAGTCTTTGCTCCCGGCAATACGCCGGCCGTCTACCTCAACGAGCTTTGCCTCGAACTGCGAGGCTGCGTCGCCGGGCGTGAGAACCGCCTTGAGGTCCCAGTACACCGATTTCTTGAAGCGGATCCGCTCGCGTTCGCGCTCCACGATCATACGCAAGCCCGGTGATTGAACTCGGCCGGCCGACAGACCGTACGCGATCTTCTTCCAGATCAGCGGGGAGAGCGTGTAGCCGTAGAGGCGGTCGAGGATGCGCCGCGTTTCTTGCGCCTTCACCAAGCTCATATCTATCTCGCGCGGCGCTTCTATCGCTTGCTCGATAGCTTCCTTCGTGATCTCGTGAAACACCATGCGCTTCACCGGGACTTTCGGTTTCAGCAGCTCCACGAGGGGCCACGAGATGCTCTCTCCCTCGCGGTCTTCGTCCGTCGCCAAGTACAGCGCGTCGGCTTGTTTGAGCTTCTTCTTCAACTCGGTGATGATCTTGCCCTTGCCCCGCGGGGTGATGTAGAGCGGTTTGAAGTCTTCCTCGACATTGATGCCGAGCCGGGCCCAGGGCTCCTGCTTGAGATTCTTCGGTACGTCTGCGGCTTTCTGCGGAAGGTCGCGGACGTGCCCGATGCTTGCTTCGACCTCGAAGTTCTTCGGCAGGAACTTCCCGATTGTGCGGGCCTTGGTTGGTGACTCTACGATCACCAGGGCGTGCTTCTCCATAACGGCGCACATTGTGATGAAAGCCGAACATTGATGTCAAGAGAGATATCTGATAGCATTCATCGAATATTTGTAGCCCGAGGAGTGAACAGCCATGTCCGGCCGCCAAGCCGAAACCGAACGACTGACAAGCATCGAACTCGAGAAGCGCTTTAACCCGGCGGATTTCGAAGGACGCATCTACGAGATGTGGCTGGACGGCGACTACTTCTCGCCGGAGTCCGGCTATGCAGACTCCGACCAAGACCCGTTCGTGATCGTGATACCGCCGCCGAACGTCACCGGTGTGCTGCACCTCGGGCACGGGCTGAACAACAGCCTGCAGGATGTGCTCATTCGCTTCTACCGCATGCTCGGCCGGCCCACGCTCTGGGTGCCGGGTACCGACCACGCCGGAATCGCAACGCAGAACGTGGTTGAGCGCATGGTGCGCGCCGAAGGCAGGTCGCGCGAGCAGATGGGGCGCGAGGCGTTTGTAGCCGAGACCGAACGCGTGGCGCTCGATCACAAGACCACCATTCGGCGTCAGCTGCAGAAGATCGGGGCGTCCTGCGACTGGTCGCGGGAACGCTTCACGCTCGACGAAGGCCTTTCGCGCGCGGTGCGTGAGGTGTTTGTGCAGCTCTACGAGCGCGGGTTGGTCTACCGCGGCAACTATCTCGTAAACTGGTGCGCTTCGTGCGGCACCGCGCTCTCGGACGACGAGGTGGAGCACGCCGAGGTAAACGGCGCGCTGTATCATTACTTCTACCCGCTTGTCGACGGCTCCGGCCGGATCGAGGTTGCCACCACGCGGCCCGAGACGATGCTGGGCGATACCTGCGTCGCGGTGAATCCGAAGGATGAGCGCTATCAGTCGCTGATCGGCAAAGAGGTGCATCTGCCGCTGACCGAGCGGCGGCTTCCGATCGTGGCCGATGAGTACGTCGATATGAGCTTTGGAACCGGCGCGGTCAAGGTAACCCCTGCGCACGACCCGAACGACTACGAGATCGGGCTGCGCCATGAGCTCGAGCGTATCAATATTCTCAACGCCGACGGAACCCTGAGCGACGCGGTACCTCAGGTGTACCGCGGCCTTACGGTGCCGGAGGCCCGCAAGCGCGTTGTGGCCGATCTCAAGCAACAGGGCTACTTCCTCGGCCAAGAGGATCATCAACATCAGGTCGGGCACTGTTATCGCTGTAACACGGTGATCGAGCCGTTTCTGTCGGAGCAGTGGTTTGTGCGCATGCAGCCGCTCGCCGAGAAGGCGCTCGCCGCCTGGGAGCGCGGTGAGCTGCTGTTCTTCCCCCGTCGCTGGGAAAACACCTACACGCATTGGCTGCGCGAGATCCGCGACTGGTGCATCTCGCGGCAGCTGTGGTGGGGGCACCGCATCCCGGTTTGGTACTGTCGAGACTGCTCCGAGATGACGGTGTCGCGTGAAGACGTTACCAGTTGCGGCTCCTGCGGCAGTAGCAATCTTCGACAGGACGAAGACGTGCTCGACACCTGGTTCTCGTCCTGGCTCTGGCCGTTTTCTACGCTCGGCTGGCCCGACGACACCCGCGACCTCGCAGAGTACTTCCCGACTACCACGCTCGTCACCGGCTACGACATCATTTTCTTCTGGGTGGCGCGCATGATCATGGCCTCGCTCGAGTTTCTCAACGAGGTGCCGTTTCGCGATATCTATATCACGAGCTTGGTGCGCGACAAGCAGGGGCGCAAGATGTCGAAATCGCTCGGCAACGGCATCGACCCGCTCGAGGTCGTGGATGAGTACGGCGCCGATGCGCTGAAGTTCACCTTGGCGTTCTTATCGGCGCAAGGTCAGGATATCCTCTTGGGTCAGGATACCTTCGCGATCGGCTCCAAGTTTGCCAACAAGATTTGGAACGCCGCGCGCTATCTCTTGATGAACCTCGAAGGGCGCAGCATCTATGCGCTCGAGGAGGTGGAGCTTCAGGATGCCGACCGCTGGATCTACCATCGGCTCAACCGCACCGTAACGCGCGTGCACGCCGGGATGCGCGAGTACCGCTTCGACGACGTGGGGCACGCGGTCTACGAGTTCTTCTGGAACGATTTTTGCGACTGGTACATCGAACTCTCGAAACTCTCGCTGTACAGCGATGACGAGTCCGAGCAAGACCGGGCGGCTACCTTGCTTGTTTCCGTGCTCGAGGAATCGATGCGCCTGATGCATCCGTTGTTGCCGTTTGTGACCGAGGAGATCTACCAACAGCTTCCGGCGCTGCCCGGAAGGGTTGCGCGCGACGGCGCCCAGGGCGGCGCTCCGGCGCTTATTGTGGCGCGGTATCCCGAGCCCGCCGCAGAGCGTGAGGCGCCCGAGACCGCGGTGCGGTTCGCGGTTCTGCAGGAGCTCGTGACCGCGGTTCGAACGCTGCGCAGCGAGTTCACGCTGCCGCCTGCAATGAAGGTGCGCTTTCTCGTTCGTACCGAGCCCGGGTTTCACGCGGCGGAGTTTCTTGAGCGGCATCGAGAGATGATCGCGTCGCTCACCGGTGCCGATCCCTCCGCCGACGGCATCGTGTTTCTGCACGGCGAGGAACCGGGGCCTGAGCTACTGAGCGGCAGCGTAGCCGCGGTAGGCGTAGGGTTCGAGGCGCACCTTTATGTGCGCGATCTCATCGACGTTGAGGCCGCGGTACGTCGCTTCGAGAAAGAGATCGTGAAGCATCGCAAAGGGCTTGAACGCGCCGAAGGGAAGCTCAACAGTCCGGGCTTCCTCGAGAAGGCGGGAGAAGAGGTAGTAGCAAAGGAGCGCGAGCGCAAGCGCGAGCTCGAGACTCAGATCGCGAAGCTCGAGGGACACCTCGAGAGTTTACGGAACAGTTGAGGTCGGATGAACGAGTCGCGATAAAAGGGGGGACTCATGCCGAGAGAACTGCTCGTCCGGCTGCGAAACGCCGTGCCGCATGGCGTGGTAGCGGCGATCATACTCATGCTCGTTTCATGCGCGATGCTGGAGTCGCACGGCAACGCGGACACCCCTACGAATCATAACGATGTGGCCGGCATGTCGCGCGAACAGCCCGCCGAGCCGTCGCCACCTGATGATCGAGAGGCCGACGACCCGGATGCCGCCCCTGAGGCGCGGCAGGCGAACGACGAGATCGAGCTTGAGGAGTACTCTCCCGTTGCGGTGTTCAATCTCGCCTACAACCAGACCTTCTTCCCCGGCGGCTACTGGGTGGAGGAGCACGGCTTCGAGGTGGGTGAGGCGGTTCGGTGGCGGATCGTCGCAACCGACCATGACGAGGCGCGTGGCGAGTTTGAGGCCGAACGCGCGCTTGTAGAGATAAACCCCGACGGGTCGCAGTGGTGGTATATTCGGTACTCGCAGGATCAGTACCGCTTTGAGTGCGAGGTTCTCCTCGACGAGTTCGAAACCCCGGTCGAGATGTGGCATCGCCAAGCCGCCGAGCAAGAGCCCCGCTTTCACGAGTTCGACTATGAGCAAGCCGGGCACTTTGGAGAAGCCGACGGTGCCGAGCTCAAAGCGCTCGAGGAAGCCGGGATCGCGACCGTGGTCTACTTGAGCGCCGCAGAGTACCAAAACGCGAAGCGCGAGCGAGTTGCGCTTCGCGTACCGGCCGGAGAGTTCGAGGTAGACCGCCTGGAGTACGAGTTCGACGACAGTCAAACTCAGGAGCGGTTCAGCTACGAGTGGTGGTTAACTACAGAGGTGCCCGGCGATCTCGTTCGCTTTCACTGGCTGGATCACCAATCCGGGCGTGAGTTGAGCGGTGAACTGCTCGCTATCTCGGAGTCTTACGATTCACCGTTCGATGTTCGGTGACCGCGTCGGCGCCGGCGCGGGCTGAGTGCTCTCGGAGCGCCGCGACCCGCCGGGGCTCTGAGGCGTAACCGGCCGTTCGACCGGCTCCTGGTCGCGGCGTGCTCGCCGTTGTTGCTCCAGCTCGCGGGCGTTGATGATCAGCATCTGCAGGCGGTTTTCGATGTTTGCGAGCGCGGTATCGGGATCGAAATCAAGCGACACTACCTGGATCTGAGGGAACTCGCGCTTCAGCATCTTGATCATGCCGCGGCCGGTTATGTGGTTCGGCATGCACGCAAACGGATTGAGGATCACGAACGACTCAACCCCGTGCTTCGCCATCTGAATGATCTCACCCGGCATGAGCCAGCCCTCTCCAATCGTGAAGCTCGGGTCTATATGCTCCGAGACAGCGCCGATCACGTCGCTCATGTCGTGATCGCGCTCGAAGAAGCGAAACTGCTCGAGCTCGGTCCGAACGCGCCGATATACGAACTCGTAAGCGCGGTCGAATACCTCGCTTACCATTCCCGACAAGAACGCGTTGCGGCTCAGTCTGCGGCGAGCCATGTCCTTCAATGCCACAGGCGATTTGCGAAAGAAATCGGTCATGCCCGGGATGATCGTTTCCATGCCGTTGCGCTCGAGATAGCGTTGTACGTAGCCGTTTGAGGCGTCGTGAAAATTGAGCAGTATCTCGCCCACGATTCCCACCCGTGGTCGGCGTTCACGCCGGTCGACCGGGATGCGGTTGAACGCCCGCACCGCGCGGCGGAACGCGCGTAGCCCTTCGCGCCACGACCGCAGCGTGCTTTCGGTCACGTCTTCGAGCGCGTTTTGAAACGCGCGGTCGGTCTCGCCGGCCGCCCGCTCGTACGGACGGGTGGTCTGGCGCATATGTTCGAGCCCGTCGATCATCGTAAGGCCCCAGAGCATATGCAGCTGAAACATCGGTGAGAGCTTGAACCCGGGGTGCATGTCTTTTGTGTCGCGTCCGGTGGTGATGATCGGAACCTCGGGGTAACCGGCATCGTCGAGCGCTCTCCGGGCGAGCGTTGCGTAATGCGCCGCGCGGCAGGCAATACAATTCTTGGCAAGCCCAAGCGCAAGCTCCTCCGGAGATTCTTCACTGCGCTCGATGTAGGCGAGCGCCTCGCCTACGTTCATCTGCGCCGGGTAACAGATGTCGTTATGGACGAACCGCTTGCCGAGCTCGATCGCGCGCTCGTCGGCGATCGGAAGGGGCTTTGCGTTATACCCGAGCCGCTCCAACACCTTAGACGCGAGATAACTGAACGGCTCCGATAGAACCGGAACCAGGATCGTGCGCTTCTTACGATCGGCCTTCGTAAACTTAACCGGGAACGGCTCCGAGTCCCCGCGCTTCGGTGCGGCAGCGGCAGCGGGCGCGGGCGCGTGGGCTCGGTAAGGGTTCTGCGAGCGCGCGGCGCGCTTCGCGCGGATCGTCTCGATAAAACTCTTTATGCGTATCGAGAGCGGGCCGACCGCCTCACCCTCGTCGAGTTTCAGAACCAGAAGCTCTTTATCCGAGCGTTCGGCGAGTATTCGCGATACCTCGTCGGAGGTGATCGCGTCGTGCCCGCACCCAAAACTCACGATCTGCACGAGCTCGAGGCGCTCGTCTTCGGCAACCGCGTGCGCGGCCGAGATCAGGCGGGTGTGAAACGGGTTATAGGTTTCGAAACGAGAATCCGAAACGTCGTGGTCGTGGAGCGTTGCAACCGAGTCCAGGGTTAGTACCGGAATCCCGGCTGCGGTGAAGTGCCGTGCGAGCTGATGGTTTACGAGTTGGTCGGCGTGGTACGGGCGCCCGGCAAGCACAACCGCGAACTGCTCCTGCTCCAGCTCGTTCTCGGGGTTGCGGTCGCGGTCGGTGGGCACGTCGCCCGCGCCCGCTGCGGGCGGCACCGCGCCCGCGGTGGCGCCGCTGCCGGCGTCG
>PUOW01000022.1 GCA_003552185.1 Spirochaetaceae bacterium | reverse complement strand
CGGAGGACACGCTTCGGCTTCCGCTCTTGGGCGAGGTCGACCTCGCGGCACAACCCGTTCTACTCACGACCACCCTGATCGCGTTTATCGACGGGTTCAACCCGTGTTCGCTCTGGGTGCTGACGATGTTGCTCGCGCTGGTGGTCTACACCCGCAGTCGCCTCAAGACCCTGATAGTGGGGATCACGTTCCTGGTGGTGACCGCGGCGGTGTACGGCGGGTTTATCGCAGGGGTGTTCAGCGTGTTCGCGTTTGTGCGGCACCTGGGGTGGGTGCGCGCGGTAACCGCGGCAATCGCGTTGGTGTTCGGCGCGGTCAATCTCAAGGATTTCTTTTGCTTTGGACAGGGCGTGAGTTTCACGATCTCGGCCGGCGGCAAGCGCAGCATCACCGCGCGGATTCGCGCGGCGGTTCGTGGCGAGCGTTCGGTGGCAGGTATGATCGCGGTAACCGCGGCGATGGCGGCCGGGATCGCGCTGGTGGAGCTCCCCTGCACCGCGGGGTTCCCGATTATCTGGAGCGGCCTCATCGCCGAGCGCGGTATCACGGGGTCGGCATTCGCCGGGCTACTTGCGCTGTATGTTGTGGTGTATCTCTTGATCGAGCTCGCGGTGTTTTTCGGCGCGCTGTTCGGTCTGCGAAGCGCGCGCATGAGCGAACACTACGCGCGCGTGCTGAAGCTGTTCGGCGGGGTAATCATGATTGCGCTCGCGGGCGTTCTTGTGTTTTTCCCGGACGCAATGATGAGCCTCCGTGGTTCGCTCGCGGTGTTTCTCGGTGCGTTCGCGGTGGCGGGGCTCGTCCTCGCGGTGCACCGCGCGATTACTCGGAGATCGGAATCGTGAGCTCGTAGGCCGTACCGCCGGGGCCGAGGTCGCTCGTGAGCCCGCCGCCGACCTGGTCGGCGAGCTCGCGGATCAAATCCATCCCGATACCCACATGGTCGCTCGATTGCGAGGTGCCGGCGGTTTGCATACCAATTCCGTCGTCGGCGATGCGAAGCCGCGTCTCGCGGCCGTCCGCCGCCGCGGTGAGCTCGAGCGTGATGGTTCCGGCGCGGCCGTCGGGGAAGGCGTGCTGCAAACTGTTGACGATAATCTCGTTCACGAGCAACCCGCACGGCACCGCGGCGGAAAGGCGCAGATATACCTCCTCGAGGCGAAGGTCGAACTTGATGCGGTCGGTCTCGAGGTAGGCACGTGCGGCCTCGCGAGCGAGATCTTCGAGATAGCAGTGAAACGCGATGCGCTCGAAGCTGCCGGCGCGGTAGATGCGTTCGTGTATCATCGCCATCGACTGCACACGCGTCTGCGCCTGCTGAATCTGCTCGCTCAGCTGCGGATCGGGGTGCTCGGCGGCTTGCAGCGCAAGGAGGCTCGAGACGATGTTGAGGTTGTTTTTGACGCGATGGTGTATCTCCTGCAGCAGCACCTCTTTTTCGTGCAGAGACTGCCGCAGCACGCGCTGCGCGTTGTCGAGCTCAGTAATATCGCGATAGATGCCGTACACGCCGATCTTGTCTTCGTCGAGCTTGATCGGCTTGCTCAGTATCGAGACCGGCACGCGCCGCCCGTCGTTCGCAAGGCGCACCGTCTGATCGATACGTACTACCTCGCCGCGTCGCAAGTCCTCAACCGCCTGCTCACCCTCGGCGCGTTTGTCGTCCGGGATCAAAACACTGGGGGTAGGAACGCCGAGAATCTCTTCCTCGCCGTAGCCGAAGATTCGCGTGAACTCGGCGTTTACAAACACCACGCGCAGGTCGTTGTCGAGCAGCACGATGCCTTCGGGGGCACCATAGAATAACTCGTGCCACCGCGCGTTCTGCACGCGAAGCTCGGCCTCGGCGCGCTTCCAGTCGCTGATATCGAGCGCAATGAAGGTTATGCCGTGCTCAGGGTGCCCCGCCTCGATAACCGCCGAGCTCACGATTACATCCATGATGCTGCCGTCTTTTCGTCGCCAACGCGTCTCGGCCGCACCCCACCCGTCGGTATGAATAGCGTGATACTTCTCGCGCCCCACGCGCTCGAACTCGGCCTCAGACTCGTACAGCAGCTTCACGCTTTGCCCGAGTAGCTCGCTCTCGTCGTAACCGGTCATGCTGCAGAGACGAGGGTTCACACGCTGGATCACGCGGTCTATCACGGTGCCGATGCCGACCGGCGCCGCCTTCAGCACACTCAGCAGCTCGGAGTTACTACTCGACATAATCCTGCAACTCCCCCGGAAACACCTGCTCGAGCCAGTAGTGCGTGATCTCTTCGTTACGGGTGCTCTCGCTCGAGATCTTCCAGGTACGGTACACGATCATGCGGACTGTCGGGAGCGGAAGCGGCAACGGGTTTCCGTTGATGTCTACCAAGGCGCCGTGCTGAATGCGGTGCGGAATCTCGCGCGTGTCGCCCTCCGGATAATGGAGAATGCGGAGTTCTTCTTTCACGCCTTTACTGTACTTCACAGCCGTGCTGGAGACAAGAGTAAACCCGTGCTATGATGGCGAAATACCGAAAAGCGTACTCAATAGCAGGGAGGGTATATGAAGCCGGTGGTATGGGGCGTACTTGGAGTCTCCGGGCATTTCATCAAGAACGTATTGCTTCCGACGCGCAGCTCGCCGAAGCTCTGCATCCGTGCCGTTGCGTCGCGCAGCGCCGACCGGGCGCGCGAGGCGGCCGAGCGGCACGGTATCCCGCACAGCTACGGAAGCTACGAAGAACTCCTTGCCGACACTGCGATAGAGGCGGTCTACAACCCGCTTCCGAATCATCTGCACCTCGAATGGATCAAGCGCTCGGCCGACGCCGGCAAGCATATTCTGTGCGAGAAGCCGCTCGGCCTCACCTCCGAGGAGGTGCGCGAGGCCGTTGAGTACGCCGAGGCCAAAGGGGTGCTCCTGATGGAGGCGTTCATGTATCGCTTCCATCCGCAGTGGGTCCGCGCGCGGGAGTTGGTACAGACCGGCGCCGTGGGGCGCCCGGTTGCGGTGCAGGCAAGCTTCGCGTACAACAACCCCGACCCCGCCAATATCCGCAATATCCGCGAGATCGGCGGCGGCGGGTTGTACGATATCGGCTGTTACGCGGTCTCGAGCGCACGGTTTTTGCTTGGGTGCGAACCCCGGCGCGCGATCGCGACGATGCAGCGCGACCCCAACTCGGGTATAGACCGGCTCACCTCCGGGATGCTCGATTTCGGCGACGCGCAGGCGGTGTTCACGGTGGGTACGCAGACCGCCGCGCACCAGCACGTCACGCTGCTCGCAACCGGCGGCCATATCACGATACCGATTCCGTTCAACACGCCGCCGGACGTCCCGGCACGCATGAGCGTCACCACCTCTATCGGCACTCGTGAGTTGAGGTTCGAGGCGGTCGATCAATATGCGCTGCAGTTCGAGGCGTTCTCGAACGCGCTGCGCGCCGGAAGCGCGCCTCCGATTGACCCGCGCGACGCGCTCGCCAACCAACGGGTGCTCGATGCGTTGTTCGCCTCGGAGCAGTCCGGCCGCTGGGAGGATCTGTAGTGAGCTCGTCGGCGTTTAGTGAAGTAATGAGTGAGGTGCTCGATGCGCATCGAAAACTGCTCGCGAGCGACGACCTCGGCGAGGCGGTTCCCGAGGTACTTGCGAAGGTAGGCGGTGCCGCCCGAGTAGACCGGTCTTACATCTTCGAGACGCACCCCGACCCCGACGGCACCATGCGCGCGAGTCAACGCTTTGAGTGGGTGGCCGAAGGCGTGGAGCCTGAGTTAGACAACCCGGTTCTCCAGAACATCCCGCTTCGAGCCGCCGGCTACTCGCGCTGGCTCGATGAGTTCAGCGCGTACCGGCCGATCTACGGCAATATCGAGGAGTTCCCGGCCTCGGAACAGCCCACGCTCGCGGCGCAGGGCATTCAGTCGCTCCTGATTCTGCCGATCTTTGCATCGAGCGAGCTCTGGGGCTTCGTAGGGTTCGACGACTGCATCCGAAAGCGCGACTGGACCGCAGCCGAGCTCGACCTGCTGTTTGCTCTCACGATTACCCTCGGGCAGGTCTTTGCGCGCGACCGCAGCTCTATCGCCGACACCGCCACCACCGCGTGCTTGAGCCTCGTCGCGAGCATGCTCTCTATGCACGGGGCCACGCTAACCGAGACCACCCCCGAGAGCCTCTCGGAGCGCACCCGCGCACGGCTCGGCACCGCGGTTGCCGTGCATCGCGTGCTTTCGAGCCACGACGTCGCCGAACACGGTAACCGGGTTAACCTCGCGACGCTTTTTGCAGCCCTTCAGCCGCAGTTCGACGCAATCCGCGGCTGCAAAGATCCCGAGGCCGTTTACGAGCGACGGACCGAGCTGGAGATCGTGCCGGTGATGCTGGGCGTAGAGCCCGCAATCGACCTTACGATGATGGTTACCGAGGTGCTCGCGGTGCTCGCAGAAGGCTGCCTGGATATCGATGCGGCAACGAAACCACTGAGTATTCGCCTGTCCGAACATAACGGCCACGGCGAGCTCGAGATTCTCGCCGGCGACGCCGCCGACCTCCCCGTCCCGTCCGATCACGTAACCGACGGGCCGGCGTTCTTCATGCTGCGCCACCTGCTGCAACGGCTGCATGCTACCCAGCATCACGGAGGGCGCAGCGCGGCCGGCGACACCGCCGGCGAGGGTGCGAGCGCGGGCGCCGGAGACGCGAGCGGTGGTCGGCTCTTTCACGTCTCGTTTCCGCTGTAACCCGCCGGCATCTCGAGCGTGATTACTATCGTCTGTGGGGTATAATGGGTGCGTACTCGGCAACCGGCCGAGTGAGGAGGAAAAAGTGAAAGGCATTATCCTCGCAGGTGGGCACGGCACGCGGCTCTACCCCGCGACGCAGGTAATCTGCAAGCAACTGCTTCCGATCTACGACAAACCGATGATCTACTATCCGCTCGCGAACCTCATGCTCGCGGGCATTCGCGAGATCCTGGTGATCTCAACGCCGCTCGATCTGCCGCGCTTCCGCGACCTCCTCGGCGACGGGGCCCGTCTTGGGCTCTCGATCAGCTACGCCGAGCAGGCCGAGCCGCGCGGGCTCGCCGAGGCCTTCATCATCGGTGAGTCGTTCATCGGCTCAGACGGCGTCTGCCTTGTGCTCGGCGACAACATCTTTTACGGCCACGCGCTGCCCGAGATGCTGCGCAACGCCGCCGCGATTACACACGGCGCGCGCGTGTTCGGCTACTACGTGCGCGACCCCGAGCGCTACGGTGTGGTGGAGTTCAACGACGACGGCACCGTGCTTTCGATCGAGGAAAAACCGAAACGGCCGAAATCGAACTACGCGGTGGTTGGAATTTATTTCTATGACAACTCGGTAATCGAGGTCGCGAAGGGCCTCACCCCGTCGGCGCGCGGCGAGATCGAGATCACCGACGTAAACAAGCACTACCTCGAGCAGGGCTCCTTGAGCGTTGAGCTCATGGGGCGCGGCTTCGCCTGGCTCGACACCGGCACGCACGAATCGCTTGTGGACGCCACGCTGTTTGTAAAGACGATAGAGGATCGCCAGGGGCTCAAGGTCTCGTGCCCCGAGGAGATCGCGCATTTCATGGGCTATATCGACGACGACGGCCTGCGCGCCGCAGCCGAACCTCTTCTTAAGTCCGGCTACGGCGAGTACCTGATGCGCCTGCTGGAGTAACGCCGGCGGGCAGCCGGGCAGCCGCACGCGGGGCGCTTGCCGCCGCGACGGTACGCTCGGCGGCCCGGGCCAACCGGGCCTCGCGCGCCCGCGGCGGGCGGTTCGGCGGCCCGGCCGGCACAACACCGCCGCGCCGGGCGCGCCGCCCGGTTATTCGTAAGGCGTGAACCGCACCCAGTCTATGTGGTAGGAAAACTCCGTGTCCGGCATGGGTTCGGTGGGGTTCGTCGCTTCCACCCGCGATGAAGCGGCGGATCGCAGATCGAGCTTGAAATGATGGGGGACGTAGACCTCTATCGGCTGCTCCTCGTACCGATACTCGTAGAGCACGGTGCCGTCCACAAACCATTGCACCCGCTCCGGCGTTATCTCAAAGCCCCAAACACGGAACTCCTCGGCAGGGTCAAACCAAAGCGGCACCGTGGTTTCCCAACTCTCCACCCCGCTGTCGTGCACCGCAAACTGAACCGCATGGCTCCCGCTTCCGTCCTCGGGGGCGGTGAACTCGAGGTCCACGATCTGCCGTGTGCCGTCTTCCCGCCACGCGAGCGTGTAGATCGCCGGAAGAACACCCGCCTCACCGGTCGGCCGTACTCTGGCTTCCCAGCGGCCGTACCCAAAGTCCGATCTCCGTGTCAGCACGGTCGAGCTTCTGTAGTTTCCGGTTTCGCCGTAGTACTCTGTGTCGTACTCAAAGGCCAGCACCAGGTTGTTGTCTTGTAAAGAGACGCGCTCAGCGCCGGTTTGTCCGCCAAGCTCAGTCCAGTTTCCGATCCGCCAGAGATCGGTCTCGATCGAGCTTGCTTCAAAGGTATCGATGAACTGATACTCGGCACCGTTTCCGGCACCGCCGTTCAGGACCGTGAAACTGTGCGCAGCCGATCCCGACCTGCGACCGTCGGAGGTAAACGCAATGAGATCCAACCGATACGTACCGGTGTTGAGCTCGGCGCCGATCTCGGCCGTGCGGCCGTTGGCGGCGAGGTCTCCGTTGAGGTACCAGGAGTAAAACACCTCCTGTCCGCCGGCGTTCTCGGTTTCCGCGCGCACGCTCATCGCATCGCCCGCCGTCAGACTGGTCGCACCCCCTTGGATCGAGACCACAAGCGGATCGTCGAGCTCCGGCGTGATCACGATATCGACCCCGCCGCTACCGGTCTCGTCGATCTCGGTGAAGCTATAGCTTCCGTGCGTGCGTGCCCCCTCCGCTATGCGGACCGACTGCACCGCACCCGCTACCACGCTCTCATCGTCGCGCAGTTGTAGCGCCAGGGTGTAGTAGCCGGCGTCGATCCCGTCGTCGGCGAACTCGGCGGAGCCCTCCGTGACGGCCTCAAACGAAAGCACCCGCTCCGACCGGTCCGGCGCAATGAGCCGACCCGACACCTCGGGAGTTGTGACCAGCTCCTCGAGCCAGCTTACCTCGAGCTCGAGCGTCCCCGGCCCGGTCAACGGCCGCACCGTGACCGAGACTCCCCGAACCACGCCGGCTTCTACCGTCACGGCCACGGTGCCGGTCCCGATGCGGTCATCGGTCTCGTTGTACGCATCTACCGTCAGCGACCATGCGCCGACACGCAGTTCATGCACTACTACCGGGCTATCTCCGGTCTCGAGATTGAAGCTCTGTTGGGTGGGGCCGTCTCCGCTGATCTCGTAATACGCGATATCCATACTGATGTCGGGGACCAAGCTAAGCCCCTCGACAGAACCGATCGCGACTCGTAGCGACCCGGTATCGGAATCTGCGCTGCCAGGGACTTCCACCTGCAACGCCTGATCGCACGCGGCGATCGTGAGCGCTGCGGTCAGCAGCACCGCTGCCGACCACACCACCGACTTAGCTATACTCAGACGAATGACTTTCATCAGTTTTCTCCTGCTGGGATAAGGCCTCACGTTACGGCCCCAGCCACTCTATATGCCACCCGGTTCCGGGTTGCGCGTCGTCGGCCATTGAGCTGTGCAACGCCGATTCCTGTCCGTCGGCTATCGAACTCACCGCAAACTCATAGACCCCATACTCTAAAGCTTCAGCCGAGACGGTGTAGCGGGGGCTGCTGCCGGCGGCCATCTCGTCGATCAAATCCCAGTGATACTCGCCGCGCTCACGCGCGTACACTCGATAGAGATCCGGCCGGCCGCTATCGGGCTCGTCCCAACCGATTGTGAAGCTCTCGTCGACGATCTGTATCGGCTTGCCGACCTTGTTCAACGCGTTGAACTCCACGAAGACCTCGACAACGCTGCCGTTGGCGACGCGCACCGTATGTGCACTCCCGCTCACCTCCTCGTCTTGGTCGAACAACTGAATCGCGACCCGGTAGAACCCGGTCGG
>PUOW01000179.1 GCA_003552185.1 Spirochaetaceae bacterium | reverse complement strand
GCCTTACACGGCTTTGGCGAGGATCTTGTTCATGCGCTTGACGAAATCGGCCGGGTCTTTCACCGGCGCGCCTTCCACGAGCAAGGCCTGGTCGAGCAGCAGAAACGCGACGTCTTCCACCACGCCGTCGTCGCTGTGGCTCTTCAGCGCCTCCACAATGGGGTGCGACGGGTTCACCTCGAGGATCGGTTTGACCTCCGGCATCTCGGTCTGGCCCATCGCGCGCATCAGCTCCTGCATCTTCATGCTCGGGTCGTTCTCGTCGAGCACAATACAGGACGGCGACTCATCGAGGCGCGCCGAGACGCGCACGTCCTTCACCCGCTCGCCGAGCGCGGTCTTGATGCGCTCCACAACGGGCTTGAGCTCCTCGGCCTTCTCTTTGTCGGCCTCGTCCTTGATGTCTTCGCCCACCTCGCTGCGGTTGATCGGCTTGAGCTCGAGCTCGGCGTAGGTGCCGATCATCGGCACGACCATCTCGTCGATCTCGTCGTCCATAATCAAGACCTCGAGATCCTTCTTGCGGTAGGCCTCCAAAAGCGGAGAGTTTCGAAGCGTGTGCTCCTCGCCTCCGGTGATGTAGTAGATCGCCTTTTGGTCGGGCTGCATGCGCTCTTTGTACTCGGCGAGGCTCACCCAGCCGTCGGCCTTGGTAGACTTGAAGCGCACCAGCTCGAGCAGCGTCTCGCGGTTCGCGAAATCACCGTACAGGCCTTCCTTGAGCGGACGGTTGTACTGCTCGATGAACTCGGTGTACGTCTCGGGCTCGTCCTTGGCGAGGCGCTCGAACTCACCGAGAATCTTCTTGACCGAGGCCTGTCTGATATTCGCGAGCACGCGATTGTGCTGCAAGATCTCACGGCTCACGTTCAACGGCAGATCCTCGCTGTCGATCACGCCCCGAACAAAGCGCAAGTAGGTCGGCATGAGCTCTTTCTCGTCGTCGGTGATGAACACGCGCTTCACGTAGAGCTTCACGCCCGGGCGGTAGTCGGCGTGGTAGAGGTCGAACGGAGCGCGCTTCGGCACGAAGAACAGCGTGGAGTACTCGAGCGTACCCTCGGCATGGGTGTGCAGGTGCAGAAGCGGGTCGTCGGTGTCGTGCGCTATTGCTTTGTAGAACTCGTTGTAGTCTTCCTGCGAGAGCTCCGATTTCGGGCGCTTCCAGAGCGCCGAGGCGCTGTTGAGCTGCTCCACCGTCGGCGTTGAGCCTTTCTCCTTGCCGGAGTCGTCGTACTCCTTCTTCTCGTAATGCAGATAGATCGGGAACGCGATATGGTCGGAGTACTTCTTCACGACCTGCTCTACCTTCCAGCGGTTGGCGAACTCCTTGCCCTCGTCCGAGAGGTACACCGTGACCTCGGTGCCTTGCGTCTCGCACTTGGCCTCCTCGATCTCGTAGCCGCCCTTGCCGTCGGAGCGCCAGCGCCAGCCTTGCTCCTCGCCGGCTTTGCGGCTCACAACCTCAACCTGCTCGGCGACCATGAACGCGCTGTAGAACCCCACGCCGAACTGACCGATGAGGTTCGAGTCTTTCTTGGCGTCGCCCGAGAGTTGCGACAGGAAGCTCTTGGTGCCGGACTTCGCGATGGTTCCGAGCTGCTCGATCAAGTCCTCGCGGTTCATCCCGATTCCGTTGTCGCGGATCGTGAGCGTCTCGTTGTTCTCTTCGTCGAACTCGATATCGATGCGCGGCTCAAACGAGATGCTCTTGAACGCATCGTCGGTTAGAGTGAGATACTTCATCTTATCGAGCGCGTCGGATGCGTTCGAGATGAGCTCGCGAATAAAGATCTCGCGCTGAGAGTACAGCGAGTGCACGATTATATCGAGCAGTTGACTTACTTCGGTTTGAAACTCGTGTTTTTCCATATGCGTTGCTCTCCGTCCTGTGGTGTGTAGGTGTAATCGTGTCGTTTCGGCCGATCGAGCGCTCCGCGCCGTTGCTGCGCGGCCCCGGCGCCGCCGGACAGCGTGGTCTTAGGGGCACCGCCGCGCGATGCCGACCCGCCCCCGAGGGCGGCTGCCTGCGGCCGCTGCGGAGCGGAACCCGAGGCGCTCTCGCGCCGCGCCGCCGCGCCGCCGCGCGATCTGCCATGTAATCGGTACCGGAAGTATACTAGCGCCGACCGTGTATCGTCTATGGCCGGCGCCTGTGCGCAGCCGCTTGCGCGCAGGCGCCTGCGCGCCGGCGGAGCCTTTAGAGGTCGTACAGCAGGATGCGCGACTTTCGCTCGTGATCGTAGGCTTCGCGCTTTCCCGGAGGCAGATCTGTCACGCCGCCGGTGTAGAAGCCGTTGATCGAGAACCAGTCGTAGGTCTGGGTGGTAAGCGCGAACACTTGGCTGAATCCGCGCCGACGCGCGCGCGACAGCAAGAACTCCACGATCTTGCGCCCGGTGCCGCGCTCGGCGTGCCCGGCGTCTACCGCAATGGCGGCGAGCTCGGCCTTTCCGTCGGGGAACTCGTGAAGCGCGCCGCAGCCGTAGAGTGTGCCGTCGGTCTCGAACACCACGTAGTCGTCGAGCCGGTCGCGCAGATCGTCTTCGCTGCGCTCCACGAGCACCCCGCTTCGCACCAGCGGGCGCATGATGCGAAGCACATCGGTGACGTCTTGCGACTGCATCGGTCGAATACTCTCGTACACGTTGGCGTGCAGCATGGTGCCGACCCCGAGGTTCGAGAAAATCTCCTTCAGCAGCACACCGTTGATACGCCCGTCGACGATATGAACGCGCGCAACCCCGGCGCGCGCCGCGGCAACGCCTCGGCGAACGAGCTCCACCGCGGGGCGGGCCGAATCCTCGCTGTTGAGCTCGAGAAACCGGCGCGCCTCGGCGATATCCATCCGCGGCACGCGCCGGTCGCCGGTCACCTCAAAGCGCTCATCGAGCGCATATTCGTCGGCATTGATGCCGTTGAACTCGGTCACGAAGAACAGCTTCTGCGCACCGAGCTGCACCGCGAGTTCTTGGGCGAGCTCGCGCGAGGAGATATTGTAGGGCTTTCCGGCGGCGTTCCAGCCTACGCACGGAAAGATCGGAACCAACCCATCGTCGAGCACCTTCTGCACATGCTCGAGCTTGATGCGGTCTACCGTCCCGCTGTCTCCGTAGTCGACGCCGTCGCGTACCCCGAGGCTGCGAGCGCGTACCCAGTTTCCGATTACCGCGTTGGTTCCGCGCGCGGTCAGCAAGGTCATGAGATGGTTTGAGACATCGAACGCCGCCATCTTAATGAACGGAATGGCCTCGGGCTGACTGATGCGCACGCCGCGGTGCTTGGTGTTCTCGAGCTTGTAGCTCGCGAGGATCTCGTCGATGCGTTGCGAGGCCCCCGGCACCAGCACCATCCGAATACCGCTTTGCTGCAGCAGCACGAGGTCTTTCACGACCTCGGTGAGTAGCCCCTGCCGGTTGATCGCGTAATCGATATGGAGCACGAAGGTGCCTTCGCGGAAGCGTTGCGCATAGAGAAAGACCTCGCGAATGAGATCGACGTGTTGTTTGATGTCTTCGGACTCCACCGCGTCTCTCCGTGCTGTTGAAACTGCGCTACTGATACTGCGCTACTGATACTGGATGAACACCGGGCGGGGCTCGAGTTCCAGCACCTCCGCCGGCGTCATCAAGGGGTCGTCGTACCCGCCTGCCCGCCAGCTCTTGGGATAGAACAGCTTAAATCCCTTCAGCGGTATGTTATCAAACTGCAGCAGGTAGTTCCAGGTGCTTTGCTTGAGCCGCGGCGGGCCGAAGCCGTCCATGTTGTGCACTACATCAACACGCTCGAAATCGCTCCGCACGAGGTGCGCGTCCTCGATCATCCGATAGTGAAACTGATGCACCACCAGCACCCGCCTCCCCGGCAGATCGTGCTCAATGAGATACTCCTGCATCATCCGCTGCGCCTCGTTCACCTCCTCGGCGTGCACTCCGCCGATCTCCTGCCCCGGCACCTCGGTAGCCCACTCCGGGTCGAGCGCGAAATGGACGTTCGGGTAGCGCAGATACGGAAGCATATCCTCGATGGCCTCCTCAACCGAGTAACGGCCGATCTGATGATCGAGGATCACCAACAGGTCGCGTTCGAGCGCGTACTCGATCCACTCGGTCAGCAGAGCCTCGGAAAGCCGCCCGAGCTCGGCATCGGGGAACACGGTGGCGTAGATGAGATGGAACCCGGGCAGCACCTCCCGCCCGAGGTCGCGCGTCAGCTCGGCGTACTCGGCCGCCCGGCGCTTAATGAGCTGTGCGGTCTTGGGCAGAGGATGCTCTCCGAGGATTCCCATGCGGTCGGAGCGCGGATTGCCGTAATAGGCGACGATATCGTGCGTTTCAAAGAGGCTCGGATACAACGGCGAACGACGCTGCGGCACCAGCTTGGGGCGTATCTCGCGGCTGATCTCCGGCACCACCTCGAGCAGCCGATGCAGTCGCTCCAACTCATCGAGCCTCTGCTCGAGCCGCTCGAGCTCCCTGAGCGGCGGTTCCTCGTAGGCGGTTCCGGGCTCCACCGCGGCAACCTGTGGCGCAGCGGCAAGCAGCAGCATAGCAAACCAAACACCGGCATTCACCAACACGGTGCGGGGCAGTACAATAATCCTCATAACACTCCTACTATCGGCGCCTTGCGGCGGTTCTTCAAAGCGAATATAAACCGGGATCTCACCCGCTCACCAGTGCGGGCGACGATACTCCACCGAGCGGGCCAAAAACCGGGTGTTGGGGCGCGGAAATTTGCCCAGCGGGCGGGTCAAGAATTGCGCGTTCGCGGACGCCGGCGTACAATTGCCTCCAGGGTTACGGGATGAGATGCAGACCAAAGCTGCCGAGATTTGCTCTTCGCTTGTGCGCGCGCGGCCGCGAGGCCGGCGTGCTTCGGCGGCTCTTCCGGCGTGCCGCCCGCCGAACGGCGCGAGGCACCCGGGCTGCACGTGCCACCCGGACGGCGCGGGCTACCCGTGCCGCCCGCCGAACGGCGCGGGCTGCGCGGGCTACCCGTGCCGCCTGCGGGGCCGCCCGTGCCGCCTGCGAAGCCGCCCGTGCCGCCCGCCGGCGTAAAGGCTGGGTGGTCGGCGTGGTTCTCGCGGTCGGAGCCGGCGCAATCCTCGGCGCGTGCGAGTATCGCGCCGAGCGTCACAGCGTTCGCCTGCAGCACCGCCTCGAGAAGCTGTTCGAGCTGCATACCGCCGAGACGGTGCATCGCGATATCGTGTATATCGGCGAGCGCCGCGAGATACTGCTGTGGCGTTTTGTCGACACGCGCGTATTGTTTTCGGTGGATTACCGCGTTACAGCCGGGCTCAACCTCGCCGAGGGGGTGCAGGTACGCCGTGTTCCCTGGCGCCGCGCACAACTGCGGGTCACGCTGCCGCCGGCGAAGGTGCTGTCCGTCGAGATCGACGAGAGCAGCATACGGCAGTATCTGGTTCACCGCCGGGGGCGGCGGCTCGGGTGGCTCGAGATCGCGGCCGAGCTCGAGCGGGTCAAGGACCGCGTCGCCGAGGACGCCGAGCGTTACGGGTTGCTGAAGCGCGCCGAGGCGAACGCCGCGGAGCTTGCGCGCCGGGTGCTTACCGGCGCGGGGTTCGAGCAGGCCGATATTCGTCTGCGGTCCGCCGGGGCTACCGGATTCGGCGGGCCTGCGACACCTACGCGACTCCCTGAGGTCGGAAGGCTATGAAACCAAAACCCCCGCCGCGCGGTCGCGGTACGCTGCGGCGCGCGATTATTATCGTGATTCTCGTGGTGCTCGCCGCGGTCTTGGTGCTCGGGCGCCCGTACCTCAGGCGGCTTCAGCGCGCCGCCGCCCCGATTCGGAGCGAACGCGTCGCGGGTCACGATATTCTGCTGCAGGAGATGCACGATCTTGCGCGGCTGCACACACTCGAGTACCGCTATCGCACCGTGTTTCCGTTTGACTACATGCCGCCCGAGATCTCGCTCGACGGCATACTGACGCGTCTGCGGCAAGACGATGGGCGGTATCACGAGCTCATAAGCCCCGA
This sequence comes from Spirochaetaceae bacterium, assembly GCA_003552185.1. Classification (GTDB taxonomy): domain Bacteria; phylum Spirochaetota; class Spirochaetia; order DSM-27196; family SLAA01; genus B1Sed10-166. The sequence goes on along the minus strand of PUOW01000179.1, from coordinate 2,134 downwards.
GGAGCGCGATTACCTCGCTGCGTACAACCTCGTGCATCGGCACGGCATTGGCTCGCGCGGGGTTGGCGAGTTTCTGGTTCTTGACGTTGTGGTGAGCGCAGGGTTTGCGTTCGAGCCGCTCGACCGCGGGAACGCCCCGTATGAGCCGTCGCGTTACGAGGGCGTTCGTTCCGGCGATGGGCCGGCCGACGAGTTGCTGCGGCTCGAGAGCTCGGCACCGGACCCCAGCGCAGCCCCGGGCCCCGGCGCGGCGCAATCTGCGGACACGCTCCGTCGTGCGACCGTCACCCTGCCGCCGGCAGTTGTTACGCAGGTGCGCATCGAGGATATCGATCCCGAACACTACCCCTACCCCGAGATCGCCCTCACTCCGCAGGCCTATCGCGAGATCGCGGAGTTCGTTCGCGAGCGGGCAACCGCACGGGTGCTGCAGAGCGGCATCCTTCAACAAGCCGAGCTCAGCGGACGCCGGATGATTGAAACCCTGCTCCGCGAGGCAGGCATACAGCGCGTTGAGTTCGCTCCCGCTGCGTCCGCTTCCGCGGCCGACACACCTCTTTACACGCCGCAGCATCACTGAGCATAGTGGAGCGAGCATGGGTATCCGCCTCACGGCACTCGTTGCGCTGTTGTTGCTTTCCGGGTTCTTCTCGGGCACCGAGACCGCTTACACATCGTTGTCGCTCGCTCAGATCCACTCGCTGCGCGTGCATCACGGCCGCCGTGGCCGGTTGGTCGCACGCATGCTCGACCGGCCCGATCGTTTACTCGGCACCATCCTGATCGGCAACAATCTGGTGAACATCGCAGCTTCGGCCCTCGCCTCGGCAATCACGATCGAGCTGTTCGGCCGACATGCACTCGGCATAATGACCGGCGTACTCACGATGATCGTACTGGTGTTCGGCGAGGTAACGCCGAAGCAGATCGCGATCAGCCACAACGAGCTCGTGACGCTCCAGACCGCCCCGGTGATTTACTCGCTCTCGGTGGTCCTGCGGCCGGTGACCTGGTTCATCGGTCTGGTGAGCAAGCTCGTCACGAGCTTGACCGGCCGCACCGGTCGCCCGGCGCCCACGAGAGAGGGAATTCTCCACCTCGTGGGTCATGCCAACGCGCTCGGCGTGATCGAGAACTTCAAGTTTCGCTGGGTTCGAAACGTGTTTCGCTTTAACGAGCTGACGGTACACGCGGTGATGACCCATCGAACGAAGGTCTTCAGCCGCAGCAAAGACGACCGCATCCGCGACGCGCTCTCGGCGATCACCGCCGCGGGGTTCTCTCGCGTGCCGGTGTACGACAACGACCCGGAACGCATCGTCGGCGTTGTGCTGTTGAAAGACATTCTCAAGCACATGAAGCTCAAGCACGACTCATGGACGCTCAAGCAGATCATGGTGGAGCCGATCTACGTTCCCGAGACTCGCACCGTCGACCGCATGCTGCAACAGTTTCGGAAAGCCGGTGTGAACATCGCGATCGTGCTCGACGAATACGGCGGTCTGTCCGGCATTGTCACGCTCGAAGACGTTATAGAAGAGGTGCTCGGGGAGATCTACGACGAACACGAGCCGAAGGAGGCGCCGAAGGTCACCAGGATCGGCTCGAGCACCTACCGCATCGCGGGCGACACTCCGCTACACGAGCTCGAAGACGCACTCACGATAGAGTTACCGAAACACGAGCGCGTCCAAACCCTCGCGGGCTTTCTGAACGCCTATACCGGCCGAATCCCGCACACCGGAGAACAGATACAGACCGAACTCGGCGAGTTCACGATCGAGGAAGTCACCGGAACGCAGGTGGTGACGGTGCGATTCACCCGCCACGAGCAATCCGCGCACGACACCGGCGATCGCGCTTAAGCAGGCGCACCCCCGCCGCACCCCAGGAGCACATCAGGGTCGGCCGGGGACGGCACAAGGGCTCAGCAGATGCTCCATAAGGGCTTCGCAGGGGCTCGAAACGAAGCCAAAAAAATTTTGTTTCTTACGGCTGTAACCTTGGCCGGTGTCGTTGGTTTTATTGGGTGAATGGCCACGCGGCGTTGCCGAAGGCCGACAGCAGAGAGCCACCGCTCTCAGTACAAGTATGTTCCCAGTGCAAGTGGGGCGTTTACCGTTTTTCGTTTTTT
>PUOW01000431.1 GCA_003552185.1 Spirochaetaceae bacterium | reverse complement strand
GCGCTGCGACTGCGCCGACATCTCGGCTCTAATCGGCAGCGCACGCCGCTCGGAGCGTCCGTAGCTGGAGGCAAGCTCGGCGTACTCGTCCTGAAACGCTTGGGCGTCGTCCTCGGATTCGAAGGCGCGAACGCGGGCTCGCGGTATCTCGGTCTCGGAATCGTTCTCCAAGCCGATCACGGTGTAGGTATCGTTGATGTCGGACTCATCGGTGATCGTGACTCGGGAGCCGGAAGCGACGGCCTCCTCGTCGGGCGACCACAGCAGAACTCCGTACTGCTCGGCGCGCCCCGCGCAGCCGGCCAGTAACACTCCGATCAGAAGCGCGAGTGTAAACGCGGTGTATTGTGTTTTCATGTTCCAGTCGATTGCCGAATCACGGTACCCAGAAAGATTTTTAGGCCGGACCAAACGGCCCGACGATAGCTTAACGGAATTTGATCACACCCGTGCAGGGTTGGTCAACTACCGTGTCTCAACCCCACGTGTCTCAACCACCGCGACGGCGCGGGTGAGGGCGCGCGCGACGGACGGTTCGGGGCCTCGAGTCGGGGCTTCAATTGGGGCTTCAATCCGCGATCAGCTGTTCCTCGGTTCGCGACCGGGGCAGCACGATCACGATTCGGCCCTCGGCGAGGAGCCTTCGGTTCGCCTCGCGCGAAAGCAGCCGCCGGACGTCGTCTCTCGGGATCATGAGATCGGTCGGAGTTTCGCCGTACAGCCCGGATGCCAGAATGCGTAACGGATTATTGCCGACGCGCTCTACCAAGCGGGCCTCGGCACCCGGCTCGGCGTACGCCACCGCACCCCAACGCGTGAGAAACTCAGGCTCCACCATCGCCGGAGAGAACACAAGCTCGTAGCGCTCGGCATCGTGTAGGCGCGGTAGGAGCGCGGGAGTCGGCTCCGCGGTTTGTCCGGTTCCGTGAACCGGTAACTCATCGGTCGCGTAGATCACCACACCGGTGAACTCGCGCGAAGAACGCCAGCCGAGCACGCGCGGAACCTCACGAGGCGTCTGGTGCGGTTGGAAGCTTCGAATCAACTCGTCGTAGAGGTTCAACTCGTACTCGATCGCGGTGCCGGCGAGGTCGGACCGTGGACCGGTGTAGCGGCTCTGCAACGAGCGGTGGATATCGCGAACGCGGCTCGTGAGCTCAGGATCGCGGTCGAGGCGTTCGGCGCCGCGCTCCGCGGAGGTGATCTGCAGGTGGTTGACCGACTCGAGGAAGAGCTCTTCGATCCCGCGTTCGAGCCGGCGCTGCAGGCGTTGCGGCGCGGTCGGCACCTGCGACAGCTCCTCGGGAACCTCGGCCTCGATACGCAAGCGAAGCACGCCTTCGTTCCAGTGCAGGCGAGCGCTGTAGCGATCCGTTTGAACTGCGGCGTGAGATACATCGCCGGCCGACGCCTCGAGCCCGTGCAACGCCGGCGCCGGCTCCAAACCGGCTAAGAGCGGCACAATGAACGCAATGAGGGGCAGCTTCCTTTCGATAGCGCGAGAGTTGCGGAGCATCTGAGTATACTATCGGCCAACCGAACGCCCCGGTTGAGACAACCGAACGAGACAGCCGGTTGAGCCGGCCGAGCGAGCCGGCCGCGACGCCGTGCCGCGGCGGCTGAGTTAGAGTTGCTCGCCGAAGTACACCCCGGCCCATTCCCAGTTGTTGTGAATCTCGGGATCGGCCGGAAAATCTACCCGCCTGAAATAGAGGTACCAGGTGTTGATGCGATACGACCAGTTCCAGGTGCGCAGGTAGGCCTCGCGCGCGTTTGAGCTGATCTCGAGGTCGCGAGAGTAGCGAACAGGACGGCGCTGCATAAAGGTGCCGATATCGAACTCGATGCGGCTGTTGAAGTCCGACTCCTGCTGCTCCCACGACATCGCGAAGAAGTTCTCCTTGGCGCGGTGGCGTAGCAACTGATTAGGGCTTTGCCGGCTGAGCGCAGTTTTGATATCTCGAACCAGATCGTCGAGGCTTTCTCGCGTCCAGTCGCGGGGGGAGTCGTAGAAACTCACCTTTGCCTCGATCTCGCGATGAAGATCGGGACGCCCGGGTACCGAAGACTCGGGGTGCTCCAAGAACTTGCGGTAGGCGTCGTACGCGTCGTGCCACAGGCCTATATTCTCGTAGCTGCGCGCGAGGTAGAAGTATTTCTTCCCGAGGTCCACCTTGTCGCGGTAGTCTTCGGTGATGCGGCGGTAGTACTCGAGCCGGTCTTGGTCGTCGTCGGTGAGCTCTACGAGACGCTGAAGCGCTTGGAAATGGATGGACTCACCTCGAACCTCAAGGTCGGGATAGTTGGTTAGGAGCCGCTCGTAGTAGTGCCGAGCCACCGGCCCACCGCCGTTGGAGTCGTAGTGCTGTGCGACGAGTAGTAGATAATACCCGTTGTACGGATCGTCGCGATGTTCCTCGACGTACTCGGTTAGGAAGACCTTCATACGCTCGGGCCGGCCCGCGCGATGCAGATTTGCCGCAATCTGCTCTATCACTACGCTGCGATCGCGGGCGGTAAGCTCCTCGGCGTTGTTCAGTACATCGAAGAGCTTCTCGAGCTCCGAGGCGGTTTCCCGGTCGCCGACAATGTAGTATGACTCACTTCCGTTGAAGGCGGTTAACCCTGTGGCTACGAAAACCGTGACAATGAAGGCCGCTACCTTAACCGGTAAGGCTGGATAGTGTCTCATACGAAAAGAAATTATAACGACGAAACTCCGCATTGGCAAGTGATTTACAATCTGGTAGACTCTCAGCTTCAGGAAGGTGGTCCGTTGACGTCTACAGGTCGAGCTACGCCGTCGCAAAGGTTTCCTCACAAGTTTCTCGTGTTCGGTATTACCTTCGTGTTGATCGGTTCGGTGCTGCTGTTGCGCACCGCCGGGGTTATGCCCGACACCTGGGCGCTCTGGACCGTAATTCCGCTCATCGTCGGGCTCATGTTGTTGTACCTTGCGTTTGCGAAGGACGGGCCGGAGGGTTACGTGTTCGTCGGCATGATCCTGACGCTGGTCGGCTTGGTATTCCTGCTCTTGAACACCGTTATGTCGAGCGTAGAGCTCGCGCGGATCTGGCCGCTATTCATGACGATCGCCGGCGCGTCGCTTGCGGTGTACGCGCGCAGCAAGGTGGAGCCCGCTCGCCTTACGCTACAGATACCGGCCGCCGCAATGGTTCTCCTCTCGGCGGTGTTTCTGATGTTCAGTCTCAACGTTATTCAACACGATTTTCGCCGCGTGGTCGGGGCGTGGTGGCCGGTAACGCTCGTAGCGTTCGGCGCGTTCCTGTTGTGGCTGTACTACGCGCGCCGAGGCGGGCGTTCCTAACGCTCCTGCGTATCCTGCTCGCAGTTTTGGCAGCGGTTGGAGTCGTAGTACAGCACTCGCTTCGGCGAGAGCTTAGCTCCGCACGAGGTGCACCACAGCCGAAACGGCAGCACCTGTTCGCGAAACACCCCCGCAACCGCCAGTATCAGCAGTGCTACTACTCCCAAGGTAGCTGCCGGTAGACGGTAAAGCAGTATCAGGTGAGAAGAAGCAAAAACCACCAAAACCAAGATGCTGAGGTACAGCGTCGCGAAACGCTTGTGCTCGCCGTGTTCGAGGTGGCGTCGTTGACTGAGATTGAGCGTGAGCATCGCCACCACTATCCAGGGGGCGTACTCGGCTATCGCACGAACTATCTCAAGCATTCGGCTCCCAGAGTAGCGCGTTCAACGCCGATCACGCAATCATCGCCGCGTGGCGTTTGTGATGATCCTCGAGCACGATGCAGGCCATCGCCTCGACTACCGGTACGATTCGCGGACAGATGCAGGTATCGTGCCGGCCTTCGGTGCGGATGACGCGCTCGGCGCCGCTGAGGTCTACGGTGCGCTGCGGCTTTGCGATCGAGGAGGTCGGCTTCACCGGCACGCGAAACACAATCTCCTCGCCGGTGCTGATACCGCCGATTATGCCGCCGGAGTTGTTGGTCACGAAACCGGTGGAGCTCATTTGGTCGTTGTGCCGGCTGCCGGTCATCTCGGCCGCACGAAACCCGGCGCCGAACTCAATGCCCTTGATCGAACCGATCGAGAGCATCGCGTGAGCAAGCTCAGCGTCGAGTTTGTCGAACACCGGCTCCCCGAGACCGGCGGCAACGCCGCGGATACGACACTCCACGACCCCGCCCATGCTGTCGTATTCTTCCTTTAAGCGCTCGGCGTAGCGCACCATCTCGGCCGCGGCCTCGGCGTCGCAGGCGCGCATCGGGTTGCGCTCAATTTCGTCGGCCGCGAAGGTTCGGCATGCAATGCCGCCGGCCGCGACGGTGTAGGCGAGCACCTCCACGCCGCGCTCGGCAAGCACCTTGCGTGCGACCGCGCCGGCGGCGACGCGTCCGGCGGTTTCACGACCGGACGCACGACCGCTGCCGCGCCAGTCGCGACGGCCGTACTTCATCAGGTAGGTGTAATCGGCGTGCCCGGGCCGGAACATCGACTTGATCTCGTCGTATGCCGAAGGGTCGGCATCGGCGTTGTACAGGATCATCAGGATGGGAGTGCCGGTCGTCTCACCCTCAAACACGCCCGAAAGCAGATTGACGATATCGGGCTCCTTGCGCGGCGTGCCGACACTCGACTGTCCGGGCTTGCGACGGTCGAGTTGGGCCTGGATATCGGGTGCCTCGAGAGCAACTCCGGGGCGTACGCCGTCGAGCACCACCCCAACCGCGCCCCCGTGGGACTCTCCGAATGTTGTTACTCTAAATGCTCTGCCAAAGCTGCTACCGGGCATCGCGGTACTCCTGCATGACGGTATAGAGTTCGCTCGCGAGCTGCTCGGGGGGCCGCCCCGCTATCTCGATTACCAGATCGGCGTATGCTCGATACAAGGGGTCGCGAACAGACCAGAGTGCGGTAAACGCCGCGCGAGGATCGGCCGAGTCGAGGAAAGGCGGGATTCCGCCGGCCGCAACGCGGTCAAACAGCACATCCGGGTCGTCGTCAAGATAAACAACAACGCTGATCGCGGCAAGTCGCTCGATCGCGGGCGTGTTCTCGACCACGCCGCCGCCGCACGCAAGCACGCACGTTCCCGCGTGCGCCGAAGCCCGGTCTGCGAACTCCTCGACCGCGGCACGCTCGTAGCGCTGAAACTCCCGGCGTCCGTGTGTGCGGTAGATCTCGCGCACCGCAGGCGAGCTCTCGAGACGGTGTTCCGCGGCAAAACGGAAGCGAACGAGCTCATCGAGGTCGAGGAAAACTCTGCCGCTCAACTCTGCGAGCCGCCGCCCTGTGGTGGTTTTCCCGCAGTGCTTCATGCCGATCAACGCCCATGGTTTCGGTCGGCGGTCTGCTGAGTAGGCTGAATTGGTCATGGGTTCGGGAGCTTCGCCGGGAACGAAAAACTAGGTAGTCGCGGGCTCGTGATCATGGTACAACGGTGCCGGCATCGCGAGCTCGTAGCCTTGGAGATAGTCCACACCGATATCGATCAAGGTGCGGCGAACGCTGTCGCTGTGAACGAACTCGGCGATCGTGAGCATCCCCATGGTGTGCCCAATTCGGTTGACACCGTCGACGAGCGCATAGTGCACCGGGTTGGTGTCGACATCTTTGACGAACGAGCCGTCGATCTTGAGATAATCGAACGGCAGGTCTTTGAGATATGCAAAAGACGAAAACCCGTTGCCGAAGTCGTCGAGCGCAAACGCTACCCCCGCCTCGCGCAGAGCCTCGATCACGCCGATCGCGCTGCTGCGGTTCTCGATCGCGGTGGTCTCGGTTATCTCGAGCGTGATGAGCCTTGGGTCTACCTCGAGGCGAGAAAGCTCCGACAACAGAAAATCTACGAAGGTCTTGTCGGCGATTGACCCCGCCGAGATGTTGATGCAGAGCGGGCGCGAGGAGGGCTCGCCCGGTGAGCGACCGGCGGCGTACGCGAACGACTCGCGAATCACCCAGCGGTCTACCTGCGGCATGAGGTGATACTTTTCGGCCGCCGGAATGAAGTCGCCCGGGCAGTGCAGCTTGTCTTCGTTGTCTCGTAGGCGAATGAGAATCTCGAGCTTCTCGGGTATTCCCTCTCGTGCCGGCAGTATGCGTTGCCCGTGCAGTACGAACTGATTCTCTTCGATGGCGGTGTTGAGACGCGAGATCCAGTGCATCTCGCCGCGGCGCTGCACAAAGGTAGCGCTTTTGTTTTCGTACACCTTTACGCGGTTTCCGCCTTCTTCCTTCGCGAGATATCGCGCATCGTCGGCAGCCGCGATCACGGTGTAGGTGTCGGAGATTTCCGGCAGTATCGGGACAACCGCGATACTCGCCGAAACCTGAAACACGTGCTCGTGCCAGATGAACCGACGGTTGAAAAACTCGCGAACCTGCTCGGCGTGAGCGAGAGCGTCCTGGAGCCGATGGCGATAGAGCGTGACCGCGAACTCGTCACCGCCGGGTCGGCCCACGAGGTGTTGGTCGGCATCGGGGAGCTCATGAACGTAGTCCCGAAGCTCCTGGGCGCACTGGCGAATCAACTCGTCTCCGGCGACGTGACCGCAGACGTCGTTTATAATCTTGAACTGATCGATATCCACCGAGATGAAGCTATGCTCGGGACGATCCTGCGAAGGTGTCTGCACCAACTCCGCGAGCTGGTCGATGAGCTCTCGTCGGTTCAGGAGTCCGGTAAGCGCGTCGTGACTTGCTTGGTAGGCCAAGGTGGCCGACATCCGGCGCACCGCGGTGATGTCCTTGAACGCGATGAGATATGTTTCAGGCTCTCCTGATGCATACTGCACCGGAGTGATGGTGCCGGTGATATGAAGCCGGCCTCCGTGGCGATTGTTCAGCACCAGGTCCTCGAAGCGCAGCGTTGAGCGGGGCGTGGTAAGCGAAGTGCCGTTCAGCGGCAAGCTTGTCGGCGCCTCGGTGTGAGCATCGAGCAGCTCCAAGACCGCATCAACCGGCTGCGCGTACGCTTCCACCTCGGGCCAGCCGGTAAGCGTCTCGGCCGCGGGGTTCAAGAACTGCACGCGGCCTTGGGTATCGGCTGCGATCAAGGCTTCATCCATACTGTCGAGAATAGCGCCGAACAGGCGTTCCTGCCGCGAAATCTGCTTGTCTATCTTGCTCTTGTACAGCGCAATGTTGATTGTGGAGTACAGCTCGCGCTCTTTGAACGGCTTGATGATGTATCCAAACGGCTCGGCTTCTTTGGCGCGTTCAAGGGTTGCCTCATCGGCGTAGGCGGTGATAAACACCACCGGAATGTCGAGATCGGTCTTGATCCGGCGCGCCGCCTCGATGCCGTCCATCTCGCCCGCGAGCATGATGTCCATCAAGATAATGTCGGGGCGATTCTCGGTTGCGCTCTCGAGCGCGTCGGGGCCGTTCGAGACCACCGACACAACCTCGAACCCAAGATTCTTGAGGGTGCGGGTGAGGTCAAGCGAGATGATCTTCTCGTCTTCTACAATGAGAACGCGTGCCGCTTGCATTGGTACCTGGGGCAATGCTCCTTATCGAGTAGTATAAGCGATTTCGCGTTACAGGTCGAGGACCCGCTTGATCTTCTCGGGCTCGAGCCTGAACGGGGAGCCTTTGCCCTGGCAGAAGTGATACTTCTCGAACAAGTGCAGCGACAGTTCCGAGACCAGCAGCTGTTCCTCGGGCAGATCCTTTTTCTGCACCACGGCGTTTACCTTGCGAAAGATGCCGTCCTCAAACGGGGAGGCGAGAAAGCCGCGAGCCTCGTCGACCTTTACGATCCAGTTACCGTCGACCGTAGTCGGCTCGCCGAGACCTTTACGGCCTTTATCGAGCAACTCACGCATCCGTGCCGCGGCTTCCTCGAACTCGATGCCGAGATGTGCCATGCGCTCTTCATCGGCGGTGATTATTTCCACGATCGGGCGTGTTTCATCGCCAAGGAAGCCGTCGGAGGTAATGACCCCCGGTTGCATGTTGCTTTGGGCTTTCTGGAACTCCGGTGTCATTTTCATCTGCGCTACCCCTATGCAAACTTGTCGAAGTAAATTTTGTCCTCGGTCATGTCGTGTTCGCGCATGACCGCCATGCAGGCATCGAGCATGCCCGGGCTTCCGCACAAATAGCCCTCTTTCTCGGTCTCGGTGGAGATTGTGTTGCGCAGATAGTCGTCGAGAACCTCGGTGATGAGGCCGGTGGCTCCGTCCCAGTTGTCGGATTCCTCGG